>DAICYU010000060.1 GCA_027311485.1 Acetobacteraceae bacterium | reverse complement strand
GCTGGTGCCAACCTATGCCAGCATCGGGGTCTGGGGTGCCGTGGTGTTGACAGTGATCCGGCTGATCCAGGGCATCGGCGTGGGCGGCGAATGGGGTGGTTCGGTGCTGCTGGCGATGGAATGGAGCAAGGGCAACCACAACCGCGGTTTCATCGCATCCTGGCCGCAATTCGGCGCGCCGGCCGGTCTGTTCCTGGCCAACGGCGCGGTGCTGCTGTTCAGCTGGCTGTCCGGCGATCAGTTCCTGGTCTGGGGCTGGCGGATACCGTTTCTGTTGAGCGTGGTGATGGTCGGCATCGGATTGTGGATCCGGATGGGCATTCTCGAAACGCCGGTCTTCCAGAAAGTGATCGATGAAGATCGGATCGAGCGTGTGCCGGTGCTGGAGGTCCTGAATCGGCAGCCGAAGCAGGTGCTGCTGACCGCGCTGCTGCGGCTGCCTGAACAGGCACCGGGGTATATCGTTGGCACCTTTGTCTTTACCTACGGCACAACGGTGCTTGGCATGACACGCAATTTCCTCCTCCTCGGTGTCCTCGCGCAGACCGTTCTCGGCTTCATATGGGTAACGATCGCCGGCCGGCTGTCCGACCTGGTGGGCCGCAAGCGCATGTTCATGGCCGGCTGCGTGATCATGGGTATTTTCGGCTTCGTCTACTTCGCCTTGCTGGATTCGATGAATCCGTGGATCATTTTCTTCACCGTGGCCATCTCGCTCGTTCCGGTAATGAATCTGTATGGGCCGGAGGCGGCGCTGATCGCCGAGGCGTTCTCTCCGCGCCTGCGCTACAGCGGCGCTTCGCTGGGATACCAGCTCGCCTCGATCATCGCCGGCGGGCCGGCGCCGTTCGTGGCGACGTGGCTGGTGGCGCGGTATCATTCCAGCCTGCCGGTGGCGATCTACATCCTGCTGGTTTCGATCGTCGGCCTGATCGCGACCGCGCTGCTGGGTGATTATACCAACAAGGACATCTCGGCGGAGTATGAGGGCGTCTGAACCGCTGGCCGCGGCCGGATCGCGCCGCGGCGCAGGCCTGTTCGATCGGAAATCGCACTGTTTTGCCGGAATGGGTGAAGCGCCCGGTCTGCCGCGCCCTGTGGTGTCGGTCGGCCACGGCGGCTTCGGCCACCTTTCGCCCATTCTGTTTGCGATACCAAAATTCCTGGATCATGGGCAGCAATCATGCGAAAAGGCATCATCGGAAACCAACTTTGCCAGCCTGATCTGGTGCCTGGAGTACTGTGGTGGAGCGTGCTATCTCCCGTAAATTCAATGGTCTAATTCGCCTGACGATCTCCCGGCGGCTGGGGCTTCTGGTCGCGGCCGGAATCGCTGCCTCGGTTGCCGCCTCGGTCGTGCAGCTCATGGCCCTGCGAAATACCATCATGGACGACCGGCGAATCGCCATCCAATCCGAGGTTGAAAGCGCGGCCTCCCTCATCAACAGCTTCGTCGCCGAAGCCAAAGCCGGCCGCATGACGGAGACGGACGCGCAGGACCGCGCGAAACTGGCGCTGCGGGCGATGCGCTTCGGCAAGGGCGATTATTTTTTCGCCTACAAATACGATGGTCAGACCCTCGTCCTCGGGCCGCGCCCGGAGCTTGAGGGGACGAACATGATCAACACCAAGGATTCCGATGGCGTCCGCATGACGGCGGAGCTGATCGCCGCCGGCCGCAACGGCGGTGGCTATGTCGCCTACAGGTGGCCGCGCCCGGGACATAATACGCCGTCGCCGAAACTGGGCTACGCGAAGGGCATCGATGCGTGGGGGTGGATCGTCGGCACGGGCGTGTATATCGACGATGTGGACCAGGCCTTCTGGCACCATGTCGAATCCGTTTCATTCCGTTCGGTCGGCGTGGTGCTGTTCCTGATCCTGTGCGCCTGGCCGGTGACCCGCAGCATCGTACGCCCGATGCGGGCGCTGACGGCGGCGATGGTGCGTCTGGCGCGCGGCGACACCGCGACCGAGGTGCCGAACGCCGACAGCCAGGATGAGGTCGGCGATATGGCCCGCGCCGTGCTCGTGTTCCGGCGCAGCATGATCGATGCTGAAACGTTGCGCACCGAGCAGGAGCGCCAGAAGGCGGCTGCGGCGGCGGAGCAGCAGGCGGCTTTGCGCCGCATGGCGGACTCGTTTGAGGGTCAGGTCGGTGGCGTGGTTCGGGCCGTGGGTTCGGCGGCGCATGAGATGGAAGCGACCGCCAAGTCCATGAGCAGGACGGCCGACACCACCAATGAGCGCTCGGTCGCCGCGGCGGCTGCCACCACCCGGACATCGGCGGACGTGCAGACTGTGGCCAGCGCCACCGAGGAACTCGCCACGTCGATCCAGGAAATCAGCCATCAGGTGGCGCATGCGGCCACCGTGACCAGCCGCGCGACCGAGGATGCGAAGCGCACCAATACGGTTGTGGGGGCGTTGACGGGCAACGCCGAGCGGATCGGCGAAGTCGTGCAACTGATTGGCAATATCGCTCGGCAGACGCATCTGCTGGCGCTGAATGCAACGATCGAGGCAGCGCGGGCCGGCGAGGCGGGCAAGGGCTTTGCCGTGGTCGCCTCGGAGGTGAAGATGCTGGCCAACCAGACGGCGCAGGCGACCGGCGAGATCAGCCAGCAGATCGTAGCCATCCAGCAGGCCAGCCGGGAGGGCGCCGACGCGATCCGGGGCATTGCTGCGACGATCGGCGAAATCGATTCGATTGCGACCACAATCGCGGCGGCGATCGAGGAACAGGGTGCCGCAACCCGGGAAATCGCCCGCAGCGTGCAGAATGCCGCGCGCAGCACGCAGGAAGCGGGCGACAATGTCAGCCGTGTCAGCGAGGCAGCCGCCGGGGCGGGGACGGCGGCAAATGAGGTTCTTGGCGCGGCTGAAGCGCTCGCCCGCCATGCCGAACAGCTCAACAGCGAGGTGACATGCTTCCTGGCCGAAGTGCGGGCGGCCTGACGTAACCGAACGGGGCAGGACGCCGCTGCCGGATGCAAACCGGCAGCGGCGTTTGGCTATTCAGCAGCCTTTGCCGCCTCCGCCTTTGCTTTCGCCACGCGGGCCAGCACCTTTTCCCGCACCGTCTCCGGCAGGCCGTTCGGGTCCATGGGCATGCCGTAAACAAGCTCATTATGCGTATGTAATAGATGGTGCAGGCTGAACGCGTGCATCTGCGCGTTGCGGCGGCCCTGCACATCCTGCACGTGGTTCAGCGCCTGCTTGGTGGCCTTCAGCGCGAACGCGGGCTTGCTGGCGACTTTCGCGGCCAGTGCCAGTGTCACGCTGGCCAGATCGTCGCGCGGCACGACGCGGTTGACCATGCCGCACGACGCAGCCTCCTGCGCGGTGATTTCCTCCGCCGTGAACAGGAATTCCTTGGCCTTGCGGATGCCAAGCTCCCAGGGATGATTGAAGAATTCGACGCCACAGATGCCGAAGTCGATGACCGGGTCCTTGAAGGTCGCATCTTCACTGGCGATGATCAGGTCGCACACCCAGGCCAGCATCAGCCCGCCGGCGATGCACTTTCCTTGCACCTGGGCGATGGTCGGCTTGGACAGGGCCCGCCAACGCTCACACATCTCCAGATAGATTTCCATTTCGCGGCCGTAGCGGGCCTCGGCGCCTTTGGCATCGAAGCCGGCCCAGGTGCCGACGACCGGGAAGTCCTGCCAGGTCTTGCCGCCATCGCCGCTCAGGTCATGCCCGGCCGAGAAGTTGCGGCCGTCACCGGCCAGGATGACGACCTTGATGTCGTTGTCCTGGGCGGCGCGGTCGAACGCGGCGTTAAGCTCATACGTCATCTGCAAGCCCTGGGCGTTGTGGGCCTCGGGCCGAGCCATGACGATGCGCGCGATGTGTGGGGCAGGGGTTTCGTAGCGGACCTGGGCGGCGATAGTTGCGTCCGTCATTGCGGTTTCCTCCGGTTGTGCAGGCTTGATTCCGCGGCGGCGATGACCCCGGTTGTCGGTTCCTCCGTTCAGGCCAGCGCCAGTTCGCGGTACCCGCTGGCGGCCACGGCGTCGCAGCGGGCGCGATAATCCGGCGCACTGCCGGCGTAGCGGTTGATGATGCGGACCTGCTTGCCCTCGACGTTGGTGTTCACGCCGGTCATCCAGGAGTTCACCTCGAACGTCAGCAGCCCGTCGCCCAGCGCCTTGACGTGGTCGGTCCAGGCCTTCACCTCATCCGCGGTGGCCTCAATGCGGTTGATCCGGTTGTCATGGGCGAAGCGCATCAGGCCGGTGACCCAATCGACGTTGTGCTCGATGCTGCGGGGGATGTTGCCCAGCGCCATATGCGGGCCCATCAGCATCATCATGTTGGGGAAGCCGTTGACCATGACGCCGAGATACGTCTCGGGGCCATGCCGCCAGCGGTCCTTCAGCTTCTGGCCATCGGTGCCGCGGATGTCGATGCGGTCGAAGCTGCCGGTGATGGCGTCGAAGCCGGTGGCGTAGATGATGATGTCGAACGCATAGTCCGCGTCGCTGGTTTTGATGCCGGTGGGCGTGATCCGCTCGATCGGCGTTTCGTTGATGTCCACCAGCTTCACGTTGTCCTGGTTGTACACCTCGTAGTACCGCGTCTCCATCGGCACGCGGCGGGTGCCGAAACCGTGGTTCTTCGGGATCAGCTTTTCCGCTACCACCGGGTCCTTCACCCGCTGGCGGATTTTGTTGGCGACGAATTCGCTGATCGCGGCGTTGGCCTCACGGTTGGTCAGCATGTCCTTGAAGTTGCCGACCCAGATGCCGAAACCGGGTGACGCATACAGCTTTTCCCAGAACGCCAGCCGCTCTTCCTCGGAAACGTCGAAGGTGTTGCGCGTGTCTGCGGTGTGCAGGAAGCAGGAGAAGGTTTCCTGGCAGAGCTGGAACATTGCCGGGTAGTTTGCCCGGATTGTTTCCATTTCCGCCTTGCTGATCCTGCTGTTGTGCAGCGGGGCGCACCAGTTCGGCGTGCGCTGGAACACCGTCAGGTGTTTGGCGGTCTTGGCGACTTCCTGAATGGTCTGCACCCCGGTCGCGCCGGTGCCGATCACGGCGACCCGCTTACCCTCAAAGCTGACCGGCTCATGCGGCCAATTGGCGGTATGGCAGGACCGGCCCTGGAAGGTCTCGACACCCGGGATATTCGGCATCGTCGGTGCCGACAGCGGCCCGATGGCGGTGATCAGGAAACGGCACTGTAGGCTGTCACCGTTGTCCAGCGTTACGGTCCACCCGGGCATGGCATCGTCATAGTGCGCGGCAGTGACGCGGCTGCTGAACTGGATGTCACGGCGCAGGTCGAATTTGTCAGCGACGTGGTTCAGGTAGCGCAACGTCTCCGGCTGGCTGGAGAAATGTTCCGACCAGTCCCATTCGTCCAGCAACTCCCGCGAGAAGGAGAACTGATAGGAATAGCTCTCGGAATCGAAACGGGCACCGGGGTAGCGGTTCCAGTACCAGGTGCCGCCCACGCCGGTTCCGGCTTCCAGCACGCGCACGGACAGGCCGAGTTCGCGCAGGCGGACGAGCTGGTACATGCCGGACATGCCGGCGCCAATGATGATGGCGTCGAAAGTCTGGACCGGTGCTTGCCCGGTCTGCATATCGTTCATTCGTTCCTCCATATGTGCACCGATCCGATCGGGTGCCATCCGCGTCGGGCCGGCATCGGCGCGGTGCCGATCGACCCTGCGCAGCGGGCACCGATCTCCGGTCGCCTCGGCTACTGACGGGTAGCTTTGTCAGTTTCGGCGGTGTCGTGCAATCCCGATCGCGGTTGGCGGACCAGCGAGGCGCGCTGACCTGCATTGAGCAGGCCGGTTAGCGCTCCGGACGTGCAGCCGCGTACGGCCAAGTGGTGCAAACGTTCAACCGAATGCCCAGCGCAACGTTCTGGCGACGCCCAGCGTGCCGGCCCGAACCAGCGGGCGGCCCAGCAGCGGCGGCGGCAAGCCGTGCAACTTGCGTGCCCAGTCCGGCAGCAGGTCCACCCCAGCCTGGATCGTCAGCGTCTGCAGCGGCTCCGCCATTCGGCTGGCTGCCGGCTGGCGCAGCACCAGGCGGCAGACCTCCCGCGTGCGGGCATCGCACAACAGTTGCGGCCGCATTGCCCGGATCAGGGCATCGGCCTGCGCCCGTGTGTGCGGCACTGGATCGGCGCCCAGGGCCGCCGCGACCTGTGCGGTTTCGTTGAAGTAGCGGTCCTGATCGGCAGTGGACATGGCCGGTTCGGCGTAGCGGATCCAGGCGCCGAGAAAGCTGGTCGCACCGGTGACGTGCACCCAGGCCAGGGACGCCGGGTCGTTCGCCGTATAAGGTGTGCCGTTCGGCAGGATACCATGGACATGGTCATGGATGCGGCGCACCCGGTCGATCGCCGCCCGGGCGTCGGCTTCGCCGCCATAGGTGGTCATGGCGATGAAGCGGGCGGTCCGCCGCAGCCGGCCCTGCATGTCACTGCGGAAACTGGAATGGTCCCACACTCCGGCCAGCACCGCCGGGTGGAGCATCTGCAGCAGCAGCGCCGCGATCCCGCCCACCATCATGGACGTGACATCGCCATGAACACGCCATGCCACGGCACGTGGCCCGAATAGCCCGTCCGGTTGCCGCACCACCGGCCTTTCGCCACGGCTGCGGTCATTGAACAGGCCGATGACCTGGGACGCGATCGCCTGCTTGACCGGACGCGCCAGCAAGGTGCTCAGGGATGGCGCGGGACGCGGGCCGAACGACGGGTAAGGCATCTCAAAGGCACTCCGCGATCAAGCCGGCTCCGGCACGCGCCATCGCGGGCCAGCCGCCAGATCATGATTGGGTCAGGTTGGTCCGGATCATAATCTGGAAGTGTTTGTTTAATCGCATGATTTCCGGCTTTCAGCCTCAGGCGATCATGCTTTGTTTAATCACATGATTCCCGCCTTCCGACTTTCAGCCTTAGGCGATCGTACCCTAAGCTGTGATCCGGTTGATCTCCGTCAACTCGTCCTGTGTCAAAACCCACTCGCCGGCCTGGACATTTTGTTCCAGTTGTTCCGGCCTGGTTGCGCCGGCAATGACACTGGCGACCGGCGACTGCGCCAGCAGCCAGGAGAATGCCAGCTGCAGCATTGTCCGGCCGCGTGATTCCACGAAGTCGCCCAGCCGTTCGGCCATTTCCCAATTTCGGTCGGTCAGGTAGCGGTCCGCCAGCCGCTGCACGCGCGCCAGCCGTGTGCCGTCGGGCAGGGGGATGTTGCGCCGGTATTTCCCCGTCAGCAGGCCGCTGGCGAGAGGAAAATACGGCAGTACTCCCAGGCCAAGCTTCCGCGCGGCCGGCAGCAACTCAGCTTCCGGGCCGCGGTGGATCAGCGAATATTCGTCCTGGCAGGAGACGAAGCCGTTCAGGCCGGCGGTGCGTGCGGTCCACGCCGCTTCGGTCACCTGCCACGCCGGGAAGTTGGAGCAGCCGATATAGCGAACCTTCCCCTGCCGTATCAGGTCGTCCAGCGCGCGCAGGGTTTCCTCGACCGGTGTGCGCGGATCGGTCTGATGCATCTGATACAGGTCGATCCAGTCGGTGTTCAGGCGCCGCAGGCTGTCCTCCACCGCCTGCATGATGTAGCGGCGTGATCCGCCCTGCTTTTCGCCGCTATCATCCATCGGCATGCCGAACTTCGTCGCCAGGACGATCCGCTTGCGCTCCTGGCCCAGGATGCGGCCCATCACCGTTTCGGACCCGCCGCGTTCGCCGTAGGTGTCCGCGGTGTCGAACAGGGTGATGCCCAGGTCGAGCGCCTTGTGAATCACCGCCTTGGCCGCCGCGTCATCAATCCGGCCGCCAAAATTGTTGCAGCCGAGGCCGATTGTCGAGACGCGCAGGCCGGATTGGACCAGGTTGCGAACTTCCATGTCGTTCCTCCTGGACAGTCAGAAGACGATCAGCTTATCCACGCCCCGATCGCGATCGGCGGGCGCATCCCAGTTCAGTGCCGGCCCGAACGGCACGATCCCTGTCGGGTTTATACGCCGATGGCTGATGTAATAGTGACGTTTGATGTGATCGAAATCCACCGTCGCCGCGATCTCGGGCCGCTGGAAGAGATCGCGTGTGTAGGCCCATAGGTTCGGATAATCGACGATCCGCCGGATGTTGCACTTGAAGTGCCCGTGATAGACGCAATCGAAGCGTACAAGCGTGGTAAACAGCCGGATATCGGCTTCGGTCAGTGCATCCCCGCACAGAAAGCGGGAACGCGACAGCCGCTCCTCCAACCAGTCCAGGGTTTCGAACAGCGGCACGACGGCGGCCTCATAGGCCGTCTGGGTGGTGGCAAAGCCGCACTTGTAAACGCCGTTGTTCAAGGTGTCGTAGACACGCTCGTTGACTGCGTCGATCTCCGGCCGCAGCGCCTGCGGACAGTAGTCGCCCGGCCTGGCGCCAACCTGGTCGAATGCCGAGCCAAGCATGCGCATAATGTCGGCGGATTCATTATTGACGATCGACTGCGTGTGCTTGTCCCATAGTACCGGAACGGTCACCCGGCCGGTGTAGGTTTCATCAGCGCGGGTATAGAGTTCGTGCAGATACTGGCTGCCATAGATGGCATCTGGCACCACGCCGGGCGCCTGGGCGAAGGTCCAGCCATTCTCCGCCATCAGCCAGTGGGTGACGGAGATGGGAACGAGCTCCTCCAACCCCTTCAGGGCCCGCATGATCAGGGTGCGATGCGCCCAGGGGCAGGCGAGGGAGACATAGAGGTGATAGCGCCCGGGCATCGCGCGAAATCCGTCCTGGCCGGTGGGCCCGGGGCGGCCGTCGGGTGTCACCCAATTGCGAAACGACGTTTCGCTGCGCTGGAAATGTCCATCCTTCGGCCGCTCCGGCTCGTGTTCATGCCAGACTCCGTTCACCAGCAAACCCATGCGTCTCCCCTTCAGCGGCCGCCGGCAAACCGGTTCATAGCCGGACCGGCGGCGATCTCATTGACCAGTTTGCGGGTCATCGCTTCGCCAAAGGCGTGGAAGTCATGCACTTCCAGCACGAAGTTACCCGGACCGCCGGCAACATGCTCCTGGTAATACTTGCCCAGCCCGCCCGGCGGCTGCACATGGGCAAACGTCCAGGACACCGGATGGTCGTTGACGATGGCCAGCCCGTTGATGGTGGCGCCCGCCTTCACCGCATCGTCCCGCGCGTCGGTCACGTCGCGACCGGCGTTGTTGGTGCCATCGCCGCATACGTCGATGACATGGCGCTGCGCGGCAATGCCGGACTCGGCCAGAAGCTGCACCGCCTGATCGATGCCGGCACCGATCGCGGTGCGGCCCCAGAAGGAACGCGGTGCCTTGGTCAGTTGCGACACGAACGCCTGTGCCGAAGCCTTGTCGCGGATCACCGACCATTCCAGCACGGGTTTGACCTCGAACTCACTGGCGAATTCGACATAGGCGACGGCGATCTTGCCGTTCGGACCGTCCTTGATCGCCTCCAACACCTTGGGATCGTTAAAGGCGGCGGCGTAGCCGTCCTTTTCCAGTTTGAATTCGCTGTCGTCGACGCTGCGTGACACATCGGTCACCAGAACAAGCGCGACATCGACGTCATCAGCGTGCGCAGGCGTGACCGCGAGCAGTGACAGCACCATCCCGGACAGTACTATCCCACCCGTCGGCACCCAGGGGATCCGTTGCATCGGAGCAGCCCTCCCATCCACGATCTGACATGCCACCATGCCAGTTCGTCAAAGGAAATCCACTCGGCCGCTCCTTCACGGGGACCCGGCAGACTACTGACTGGCCCAGACGATGCGGTGGATCCATGCCACATCGGTCAGGTCGAAGCTGTAGTCTGGATGTTCAGGGTTCAAGCTCTTGAGCTCCACACGACGTGCGGAGCGGCGGGCGAGTTGCTTGGCCATCACCTCTCCGCCCAGGGTGCGAACCACGACGCGGTCGCCGCGGCGGATCGGCGCGGATGGAGAGACGATGACCAGATCGCCGTCGCGGAACACCGGCTCCATTGAATCGCCGCTGATTTCCAGCGCATAGGCGTTGGGATCGGCGATTTCCGGCAGGCTGACCTCATCCCAGCCGCCGCCGACCGGGTAGCCGCCATCATCGAAGTAACCTTCCCCGCCGGCCTGTGCGAGACCGATCAGCGGGACGCGGCGTGCCACGCTGCGCGGTGCCCCGCCGCTGCTGAGCGCCCGCGCGCCCGACACCAGTGAGGTGAAACTTTCCAGGCTGGCGCCGGTCGCGTCGAGGACCTTGGCGACGCTTTCCGTGCTGGGCCAGCGGGCGCGACCGTCCGGCATGCGGCGCTTGGACGGGTTGAAGGTTGTCGGATCGAGCCCCGAGCGTTTGGCGAGGCCCGAGGCCGACAGGCCGTTTTCGGCCGCAAGGGTATCGATCGCGCGCCAGATGTCTTCGTGCTTCATCGCGTGCTCCTGCCGTGCATCCGCGGCCTGACGCTGAGGCTTGTGTCGGTGCGACTCGGGGTCGGAGGATTATCCTAGGAAAAGGTGCGCTTGAAAATAGGAAAATGAACCATATTTACGCGCGATTGCATGCAACCTATGGTTACATTCAACAAACGCAGTTCGCCAAAGTGCCTTATCCGAAAGGTCCGTCCATGCCAGCCGTCATCCGCCGATTGCCAAACGCCGCCACCACCGCCGGGGCCGCCGTGGTTTCCGACTCGCAGCCCTTCGCCTCGGCCGAGGAGGCGTGGATGTGGACGATGGCGGCGTTGATCGCTCGGCGTGAAGGGGCGCGCTACACAGCCAATAACGGGCTGGTCCGGCGGCCGTGTGATCCGGACGATGTCGTGCGCTGCCTGGACGGGCTTTACCGCCAGCGTCGCATCGACCTGGCGCATGCCCGCATCCTGCGCATCTGGGGGGAACGCCAGATCGCGCCCAGTGTGAACATCGCGGTCGAGCGGCAGGATCGCCGGCTTTGGGTCGAAGCGTTGCAGCGTCTGGAATGGCCATTGCGGGTTAAAGGTATAGTTGCCTAGAAAGGTTACAAAATAGGAAATATGTCATTGACTTGACGTGCCTCGTCGGTTAATCTGCCGCTATCAACGGGCTAAGTGCGTCTGTCGATAATCTCCTCCCCCAACTCATGGCCGCTACCCTCCCGGGTGGCGGCCTTTTTTTATGAAGGGACGTCGCCGTGGCCTTCGCCATTCGCAATTTGTCGGTGCTCGCCTACGCAAACGGTTTCACGCTCTGGCACTACAAGTCGGGCAAGGACCGGCTGGAGGCTGTTGCCGGCAACAATTATCTGGGCGATGCCAGTGACATGCTGACAGCCGGGGACCTGCTCATGGTCACTGCGTCCGACGGCGCGCGGATCCTGTGCGTCACGCTGGCCGATGTCGAGACGGTGGTTACCGCGCCGCTTTCATGATCGGGGCATCGGACTGGTTACCGCGGCGGTAGGCTGGTCGGCCAGGACCTCGGTCGCATGGCGGACGCGGCCGGCCTGGTTCAGTACGAACCACCCGCCTTGCCCGTGTTCGCACAGCCCCATGCTGGCAAGGCGCCGCAGGCATCCGGCATCCGGCACGTCGCCCGGGCGTCCGGACTGACCCGCAAGGTACAGCCGGTGCAACGCCGCCCGGCAGCACGTTTCGAGATAAGGCTGATTCCACACAGCGCCAAATTCGGTTGGGTTTGATGTCATGGCAAGGCCCCAACGCCGCCGAGCGGTCGTGGTGCCGATAGTGGTCAGTAAACCCGTCACCGGAAGCTACGCGCACACATTATCGCCGACAACGGGCCATTTCCGACATCGGGAAATACTCCTATATTATGATTGAATTTATAGCTCTGTTTCGGTCCGTCCTGGACATATGCGTCCAGTTAGGACGGAACTCCGGACGGAAGCTCATCCAGCCGATGCTGACAGCCGCCTGCGTGACGGGTGTTTACACGGCCGTACACATGACCCAGGAGGGTGGGATTGTCACCGGCCTGCGTGTCGCGTTCCTGGACAACGACATCAGCCGCTCCGAGCGTCGCAGAGCCGAGGAGCAGACCGTGATGCAGAGCGAGTTGCGGCAGTTCGTGACCGCCAACAAGCTGACCGAGCAGCTTTTGCGCGCCATGCTGGTGAAGGCCGCCGGCGCTTCGCGCGTGCAGCTGAATGTCATCCATAATGGTGTCACCGGGCTGACCGGCACCGGGCTGCTGCGCTATGACCTGACCAACAGCGTGGCCGCACCTGGGCGCGCCGCCGGATCCACCGTCACCAACCAGCCGCTGTCCGACTGGAACGACTTCCTGCCCACCCTGCTGGCAAACGAATGCTCCTTCCATCACGTGGACGAACTCCATTCGGCATCGATCCAGGCGCGGCTGCAGGCGCTGGGCGGCGCGGCAACGCTGGTGTGTCCGGCGAGCGACGTGCAGGGCAGGATCGTCGGTGCGATCTTCATCATCTGGGACACCAACGATCCCGTGCCCGACGCGGCGAGTCTTCGCGCCCTAATGACGGAAGGCCAACATCTGGGCGGGCAGATCGCCGCCATCCTGGATCTGCGTGGTCCGCCGCCCTGGCCGGTTCCAGCACAGTCCGGCGGATGAAGTTTGGCCCTTTCGGTTACGGCCAGTTAAGGGCATAAGCCGGGCCCGATGCCTTCGACCATGAATTCAGCTATAATTCACATTCTCCGCCGGCTCGACCCCGAGCGGGCGCACCGTCTGGCGATACGTGCCCTCGCCTGGGGGCTTGTCCCGGGGGCGTTGCAAACCGATGACCCGGCCTTGGCGGTGCAGGTGCTGGGGCAGCAGTTCAGTAATCCGAT
>DAICYU010000609.1:2538-2866 GCA_027311485.1 Acetobacteraceae bacterium | reverse complement strand
AGCCAGCTGAAGCAGATCAGTAAGATGGGCAGCCTGTCCGGTATCATGGGCATGTTGCCCGGGATGGGGAAGATCAAGCAGCAGCTTGAGGGCGCCGATCTCGACACGAAGGTCCTGAAGCGTCAGGCGGCGATCATCTCGTCCATGACGGTGAAGGAACGGCGCCAGCCGGACATCATCAAGGCCAGCCGCAAGAAGCGCATTGCGGCCGGGTCCGGCACGTCCGTGCAGGACGTCAACCGGCTGCTGAAGCAATACGAACAGATGTCCGAGATGATGAAAAAGATGAAAAAGCTTGGGCAGAAGGGGCTGATGCGTAATGGCCTTT
>DAICYU010000609.1:0-2528 GCA_027311485.1 Acetobacteraceae bacterium | reverse complement strand
CTTTCTGCCCTGATGCCAAAGGGCGCGATGCCTGGCAACAACCGACGACCTTTCTAGACAGGAGATATCGTTACATGGGTTTGAAGATTCGCCTTGCCCGGGCCGGCGCAAAGAAGCGTCCGTACTACCACATCGTGATCGCTGACAGCCGCAGCCCGCGGGATGGCCGCTTCATCGAGAAGGTGGGCAGCTACAACCCGATGCTGCCGTCCGAGCACCAGGACCGCATTCGCCTGCAGGCCGAGCGGCTGCAGCATTGGCTGAGCAACGGCGCGGTGGCGACCGAGCGTGTGGCCAAGTTCCTCGGCCAGGCCGGGCTGGCGCCGATGCCGACGTGGAATGAGCAGCCAAAGCAGTCCGCGCCGAAGAAGAAGGCGCAGGAGCGTGCCAAGGCCGCGGCGGCTGCCTGAGGTGACGCGTGCCTGAAGGCCAGATCCAGTTGGGCGTGATAGGACGTGCGCATGGCGTGCGGGGGTGGGTGCGGGTGACGAGTCACACCGCCGATCCCACGGCGCTGACGGCGTACGGTCCCTTGCATGATGAGCGGGGGCGACAGTTCACGCTGCGCTGGAAAGGCGACGGTGTCGCCGAGGTGTCCGAAATCATTGGCGGTGCGCCCGTCAAGGTGTCGGACCGCACCGCGGCGGAGAAGCTGACCAACACCCGGCTGTTCATCGACCGGTCGGCGCTGCCTCCGGCCGAGGAAGACGCGTTCTACCTGGCAGACCTGATCGGTCTGGCTGCAGTGGATGCGTCCGGTGCAGCCGTTGGTACCGTTGCCGTGGTGCACGATTACGGCGCGGGGACGAGCCTGGAGATCGAGCGCCCCGGGGCCTCGTCGCTGATTCTGCCGTTTACCCATGCTTGCGTGCCTGTGGTGGATATCGCCGGCGGGCACGTGGTGGTGATAACGCCGGATGAAATCGTGGTGCCGGGCTCAGGCGCGGAGGAGGATGCGGCGGCATGACGGCTTGGCGCGCCTCGGTGCTGACGCTGTTTCCGGCGATGTTCCCGGGTCCGCTCGGGCAGTCGTTGGCCGGGCGTGCGCTGGAAACCGGAGCGTGGTGGCTGGACGTGACGAACATCCGCGACTTTGCCGCGGACCGGCACAAAACCGTGGACGACACGCCGTTCGGCGGCGGGGCGGGCATGGTGCTGCGGCCGGATATCGTTGATGCCGCGGTTGCATCCGTGGCGGATGAGCGCCCGATCGTATGCCTGACACCACGCGGCCGCCGGTTCACGCAGGCGGATGCGCGCCGGTTCGCGGACGGACCGGGGCTGATCCTGATCTGCGGCCGCTACGAAGGCATCGATCAGCGCGTCATCGACGCTCGGCAGATGCTGGAGTTCTCGATCGGTGACTACGTGCTGTCGGGCGGTGAACTGCCGGCCCTGGTGATGCTGGACAGCATCGTCCGGCTGCTACCGGGCGTGATGGGATCGGCCGACAGCGCGTCGGAGGAAAGCTTCTCGGCAGGATTGCTGGAATATCCGCACTACACGCGACCGGCGGAGTGGCAGGGACGGCGCGTACCGGACGTGTTGCTGTCCGGCCATCACGGCGCGGTGGCGGCGTGGCGGCAGGCGGAGTCGGAACGAATTACCCGCGAGCGGCGGCCCGATTTGTGGGATGCGCTCCATTTACCCAAACATGCGGCGACGGCCGCCGAGTGACGAAAGGACCAGGACCATGAATATCATCCAGCAGTTCGAGGCGGAACAAATGACCCGCCTGTCCGAAACCCGGGCCGTGCCGGACTTCATCCCGGGCGACACGCTGCGGGTGGCCGTGAAGGTGGTCGAAGGTGACCGCACACGTACGCAGGCGTTTGAGGGCGTGTGCATCGCACGGTCCAATAAGGGGCTGAACAGCAACTTTACCGTGCGCAAGATCAGCTATGGCGAGGGCGTGGAGCGCGTGTTCCCGCTGTATTCGCCGACCATCGCCGAGATTACGGTCGTGCGCCGGGGCGATGTGCGCCGGGCGAAGCTGTATTACCTGCGCGGGCGCAGCGGCAAGTCGGCCCGCATCGCCGAGAAGGCGCGCCCCACCACCGGTGGCGCGGCGGCGACAGCGGTGGAAGCCGGCGCGTAAGGCAGGCCTGACGGCTGGGTGCGTTGCTCCGATGCAGCCGCACCCGGCTGACGCTTACGACTGTGCTGATGACTCGGCCCGCTATATGATGCGCCCGGCTACGATGCTCCCAGGCGTGAGCGCACCGCGAACGTAATGCGGCTGTTGCCAAGGTAGTTCAGCACAAAGACGCAGCCGGTGGTGACAAGCTGCGCCGGCACCGGCAGCAGTCCAAGACTCAACAAGCCTGAGAAAAGCGCCGTATTGACGCCCAGCATCACCGTGGTGATCGCCACGTAGCGCGGCAGTGTTACGGTGTGGGATCGGCTGGAGCGGAAAACCCACAGCTTTTGCAGCGTGTAGTTCAACCCGCAGGCGGCGACGAAACCGATCGCCGAGCCTGTCCAGGGGACACATACCCTGCCCCAGATCAGCGCCTGCAGGACAATCA
>DAICYU010000608.1 GCA_027311485.1 Acetobacteraceae bacterium | reverse complement strand
AAACGAAGGAAACGGCCCGACGCGCACCCCCAACGGCGCCCATTCGTAGCAGACTGACGCGTTTGCCAGCCGAGATTAAGGAGGGTGGCAAGAGGTTTGATGACGGTAACGACGTAGATGGTCCGCTTCACCGACTTGTCCGACGTAGCTTGCCTTGAATACACGACAATTTAGAGCGCCAACCTGTGAGGCAGGAGATTGGGATGGTGCATAGGCGATCCGGCGTGTGATCGGAAACCCACGCGCGACCAAAAGGAACCGGTTTCATTCAAGTTTCATAACATGGAGAAATCAGCCTCGGACGGCACCGGCCCGCGATGCCTGACAAGACATTCGTATCTATATGGCAGGCTGCTTCCAATGCCGTTGGTTGCCTATCTATGCACTGTCATCGTAATGTAACTTATATGCAATAAATGCACGCTATAGCGAATTGCCAAAATGTGACGATAAGACTCGCAGGCCTTTCCTGCAAAACGAGATGCATCGATGAACCCTTTTCTGCGTCCCCGTCCCGATTCGGGTGACCGCTGCAGTTATGCCGCATTATTCGGCTTCGGCATCGCGTCTGCATCACATGATACCGACGGCCGTTAACGGGCAATCACAGCAGACAAGCAGCAGGGCGCAACAGGCGTCATTCATGCAAGCCGCATGTCCGAGCCCGGGTGGTAGCCTCTTCGCACGCGGTTCGAGCGCCGTACCGCCCGTTGAACACGGCAACCAGCTCGCCTGCCTCGGCCGCTCTCGGTGGACCAGCGGCACTTGCTGTCGCTGCACGCTCATCACCAACGGCATAGCGGCCAGCCAGCGGGAATGCGGGCCAGTTTAGACGACATGATCTTATGGGACAGGGGTAGACGTTGATACGCTGGCTGCAGAGACAACCGAATGCCAGCCGCCGGTTGGCATGTCCGAATTGCAACAGCCTGGTGCCCGTCCAGGAGATTCTGCAAGCGCCATCCGCAACCGGGGTAACCCTGACGCTATTGGCCTGCAGCGACTGCCATGCGGCTTTCTTCGAAGGCACTGCGGTTGGCAACTACGAACAGGATCCCCCGGGTGGCGACGCCGCGCTCAGCTTTTATCTCCAACAAGGCGCCGATATCGGCGGCATTGCGATGCGATTGCTTGCGCTTGGCCGCCCAGCCGGCAGCCGGTACCTCGAAATCGGTTGCGGCTTTGGGTTTGGGCTAGACGTCGCTCGGCGCGCCCTGGGATGGGACGTGAAAGGTATCGACCCGTCTCCGTTTGCCGCTGTTGGCCGTAAGCTACTCGACCTGCCGATCGAATCAGGCTTCTTCACACCGCATCATGCCGATAACGATACATTCGACATCGTTCATGCGTCCGAATTTCTTGAGCATGTGCCCAACCCCTTGGAAACGCTCCGCGCGTTGCAGACGGCCCTCCGGCCAAACGGCGTGCTTCTGCTGACGACGCCAGCAGCAGAAATGATTCGGCCGGAGACCAGTGAAGGCTTGCTTGTTCCGCTGTTATCCGTCGGTTGGCATATCGTCATACAGACGGCGGAAAGTCTGGCGATGCTGCTCCGCCGTGCCGGATTTGAAAACGTGCGGGTGGTGCGGGAGGGTGCGCAGCTGATTGCGCACGCCGGCAGCGGACCGCGATGCCAGCGCCCTGACCGCGCCGTGTACCGCCAGTGGCTCGCCGCAGCGGCAACAACCCAGCCGAGGGGTTCGGATCTGGGGCTGGGCCTGCGCGCGCGGCTGTTTCGCGAACTGGCGGCCCACGGCGATGAATCAGCCGCCGCTGCCGTCTGGTCAGAGTTGAACAGCGCCGTGGAAATGCGCTTTGGGTCGAGGCTGGAGGGCTGGTGCGAGGCAGCCACCGATGGAACGAAGCCGCTTCTCGCCGAACTAGCCGAACGGGAGCCTTTATGCCTTGCAGGCGTCCTGCTTCTGCAAGCCTGGCGTGTGGCCCAGCTTGGCGAACCCGCAGAGGCATTCTTTGTAGCGGCACACGCCGCGGCAGGTCGGCTGCGCCACGCCCTGCGGACGATCGGATCCGAGGACGGCGATGCGGAAGACTTTGGGTTCGCCGCGGAACGCGAACTGATCATCTGCGCGGCGGAGCGTGGTGACCCGGGCATTCCTGACCGCATCGTGGCGTATGCAGCAAAGCGCGGCGGAGGCCATGGCGAAGCCTTGCGTCGGCGCTGCTTTGTCGCCTTCGTCAATCACGGGCGGCTCGAAGAGGCCCGGGAACTCCCGTGTGCCATTACAGATATCTGGAAGGCCGCGGATCGAATGGAAATCATCTCCCACGACGATGCCTCGGTCCTGTTCTGTGGCGCAGCACTCGAACTGCAGACGCCGGTGCAGGGGCGCGTTGAGGACGCGATGACATGGCTTCGCACCTTGCGCCGCTGTCTGCTCAAGGCATTCCAAGCCGGCCGCACAGACCAGGTATCTGACCTGTTCTGGCCTGCGGTTGATGCCGAGGCGCTCGGCCTGCGGCTCCGCGGCCGGGAGCGGGAGGCTACCGAACTCATCACCCGCACGGTCAGGCAGACGGCCAATATTCCCGGGTTTCCTGCAAGGCAGATTGCATGAGTCGGCTTCGGGCCATGGCCGGCTGTATCCGGCAACTCGCCGCCCCAGCCTCGTGGTGGGTCATGGCGCATGTCGGCTATTGGTTCGCGGCGGGCGACACGCGTGCCTGCACGACCGAGACAATTCAAGGGCAGTGCCCGCTTGGGACAGCCGTGTGCATTTTCGTGCATTTCGACCGGCACGGCATCATTCGGGACCACACCCGGACCTATATGGAAGCCTTGGCGCAACAAGGGCTTTCCCTGATATTTGTTACAAATTCAGGATATCTGGAGCCGAACAGCCTGGACTATGCCCTGC
>DAICYU010000607.1 GCA_027311485.1 Acetobacteraceae bacterium | reverse complement strand
CGGCAGCGGATGTCGCCAACCTGGCCATAACTCTGACAATCAACGGTGACAGGCGGCAGCTCTCTGTCGCGCCCTGGACCACATTGCTGGATCTGCTGCGCCTCGACCTCAACCTGACCGGGACGAAGAAAGGCTGTGACCACGGACAGTGCGGCGCATGCACGGTTCTGGTGAATGGTACCCGTGTGAACAGCTGCCTGAAACTGGCGGTGATGCAGGATGGCGCCAGCGTCACCACGGTGGAGGGGTTGGCCGGATCGGACGGGGAACTGCTGCCGATCCAGGACGCCTTCATTGAATGTGACGCCTTCCAGTGCGGCTACTGCACGCCAGGCCAGCTCTGCTCCGCCGTCGGTCTGATGCGGGAAGGCCACGCTCACACCGCAGCGGAGGTCCGCGAAGCCATGAGCGGCAATATCTGTCGCTGCGGTGCCTATCCCAACATCGTTGCGGCGATCGAAATGGCGCTGCAGGGGCAGGGCCGATGAACCGGTTTACCTACACGCGCCCCGCGGATGTTACCGAGGCGGTGCGGGAAGTGGGGTCGAACCCGGCCGCCCGCATCATCGCCGGCGGCACGAACCTGGTCGATCTGATCAAATACAATGTCGAGCGCCCGGCGCGCCTGAT
Source organism: Acetobacteraceae bacterium (assembly GCA_027311485.1). Classification (GTDB taxonomy): domain Bacteria; phylum Pseudomonadota; class Alphaproteobacteria; order Acetobacterales; family Acetobacteraceae; genus Rhodopila. The sequence goes on along the minus strand of DAICYU010000607.1, from coordinate 2,248 downwards.
CGACATCAACCACTTGCCTGGCTTGAACCGAATCGAGGACACCCCGTCAGGCGGCCTGCGGTTTGGCGCGCTGGTGACAAATAGTATGGTTGCCTACGACCCACGTGTTGCCACCCGCTACCCGATGCTGGCCAGCGCCCTCCTGGCCGGCGCATCGCCACAACTGCGCAATGCGGCGTCGGTGGGCGGCAACCTGATGCAGCGCACCCGCTGTTACTATTTCTATGACGTCGCCACGCCCTGCAACAAACGCGATCCTGGCGCCGGCTGTTCAGCCATCAACGGAGTCAACCGCATCCACGCCATTTTGGGCGCGAATGAACGATGTATCGCGACGCATCCATCCGATATGTGCGTCGCCCTGGCAGCATTGGAAGCCGTGGTGCACGTAACGGGACCGAACGGCGATCGGGCCATCGCGTTCGATGCCTTCCACCGTCTGCCCGGCGACGATCCGGCGCGTGACACAAATCTGGTGCAGGGCGAGATCATCACCGCAGTGGAACTGCCGCCGGACGGGTTCGCGGCGCATTACACCTACCTGAAGCTGCGCGACCGTCTCAGCTATGCCTTTGCCCTGGTATCCGTCGCCGCCGCTCTCGACATGGACCACGGCCATATCCGTGCCGCTCGGCTGGCATTGGGTGGGGTTGCATCCAAGCCCTGGCGAGACCCGGCCGCCGAGGCATTGCTGGTTGGCCTTCCGCCGGCGAGCGCCACATTCAGCAGAGCGGCTGACCACCTGCTGGCGCAGGCAAAGGGGTATGGACACAACGACTTCAAGATCACATTGGCCCGCAAGGCAATCGTTCGCGCTCTGGAACAGGCTGCCGCAGGCACCCCGCAGTCACTGACCGACAAGCACATTGTGTAGGAACTCATTATCATGTCCGTAACGATGGAAGCCCCCCATGTCGGCAGTCCGCGGCGGCGCGTCGATGGCCGCCTGAAGGTGACCGGCGCCGCGCAATACGCCGCGGAGTTCGATGCTCCAGGCCTGCTGTTCGGTTATGTCGTATCGTCCGGTATCGCCAAGGGCCGGATCACCCGCATCGATACGGCGGCGGCCGAGGCCGTGTCGGGTGTGGTTGCGGTCTACACCCACGAAAACCGTCCCAAGGTTCCCGCCGGGAACGAGGATTACCAGGACGACGTCGCCCCGCCCGGCGAACCATTCCGCCCGCTGTTCAACGACCGGATCACCTACAGCGGCCAGCCAGTCGCATTAGTCGTGGCCGAAAATTTCGCTGCCGCACGGTTCGCGGCCTCGCTGATCAGGGTTTCGGCCGACGCGGATGCGCATGCCACCGACCTTGGCGCTGCGCGGGATCAGGCAGTGGTCCCGTCGGAAAAACGATCAGGCATCAGCCCGCCGCCTGATCCCCGTGGTGACGCGGACGCGGCATTCAACACTGCCGCCGTTACGGTGCGGAACGAGTATCACCTGTCCTGCCTGCACCATAACCCGATGGAGCCGCATGCCACGACGGTGATCTGGAATGGCGACGGATCGATCACTGTATATGACAAGATCCAGGGCGTGCAGAACACGCAGTCCTATCTATCGGCGGTGTTCGGCATGAAGCCCGAGAATGTCCGCGTACTGTCTCCCTTCGTTGGCGGTGCTTTCGGTAGCGGCCTGCGACCACAATACCAGGCGTTCCTGGCGACCATGGCGGCGCTGGCACTGCGTCGATCGGTCCGGGTGGAGCTCACGCGCGACCAGATGTTCACCTTTGGCTTTCGACCCGAGACGATCAACACCGTCGCCCTGGGCGCGGATCAGAATGGCACCCTGCAGTCCATCCGGCATGAGGCCATCCAGCGCACCTCAAGCTTCGAGGACTACCAGGAGGTGGTCGTCAACTGGACCGGCCTCTTGTACCACTGCGACAATGTCCAGCTGGACTACAGGATTGCGCGGCTGGATACCTACACGCCGGCGGACATGCGGGCACCCGGCGCGCCGATCGGTGTGTTCGCGATCGAATCGGCAATCGATGAGCTGGCCGCGACGCTGAAAATGGATCCACTGGAACTGCGGCTGAAGAACTTCGCCGATACGGACGAAAACGAAGGGAAGCCGTTTACCAGCCGTGAATTGCGCGCCGCTGCGAAGGCTGGCGCCGAACGATTTGGCTGGGCGTCGCGCAATCACGAGCCGCGATCGATGCGCGACGGTCGGGACCTGATCGGCTGGGGTATGGCCGCCGGCATCTGGGAGTCGCCGATGATGCCGCACACCGCC
>DAICYU010000606.1 GCA_027311485.1 Acetobacteraceae bacterium | reverse complement strand
GGATCAGTGGGCGACCTCATGGCCTATGCGAAACTGCGTCCGGTTCCCAAGGAAGGGCAGGCTAAGTTCGCCTTCTGACCGGGTTCTAACCGGCGCCCGCGATCACCTTCATACCTCAACTTGGCCTGACACATTCGCCATGAAGCTTGACACAGGCGGTTTTTGGCTTTACATTATTCGCCATGAGATTGACGAAAGCACCTGTGCCAGATATGAGCGTCCCTGCGGAAGATGTCATCGAATTGGTCGATGCCGCTTTGGCGGCCGACTACACGCGCGTACGGCGCGTAGGCTCTAAGATTGCCCGCGCACTCACATCGGGGGATGCGGCGGCGGCAGATAAACTGCGGGCGCTCATGCGGCGGCGCGGAGTGCCGCTCCGGGCGTCGGGCTATGCCGAAGCCCTGCCGATCGACATGAAATCCCGCCTTCCGTTGATCGAAGAGCAGGGATGGCCGACCGTACCCGTGTTCCTGAATGGCCCCAACCAGACTGTCGTAAAGGACTTCTTGGCCGATGCCCAACACATCGAGCTGCTGAGTTCGAAAGGCATTGCCACGCGCCTTTGCGTGCTGATCGCAGGGCCGCCTGGCACCGGAAAATCTCTTCTCGCGGGTCATATCGCGGCTCAGCTGGGACGGCCTCTTTACACCGTGCGGCTTGATTCGGTGATCTCCTCCTTGCTCGGCGACACCGCCAAAAACATCCGAAGTCTATTCGATTTCGTCCCCACTAAGGACGGCGTGCTGTTTCTCGACGAGATGGATGCGATCGCCAAGCTGCGGGATGATCGGCAGGAACTTGGCGAACTCAAGCGTGTGGTCAATACCGTTATACAGGGACTGGATTCTCTGGATGACCGTGCGGTCGTGATCGCTGCCACAAACCATCCGCAGCTTCTCGACACGGCAATCTGGCGGCGCTTCCCCTACAAGATAGAACTCGATGCGCCTGACGAAGCGGTGCGAATCGATCTGTGGCGGTATTTTCTGTTCGAGGACGACGTCACCTCACCGCATCCTCCGCTTCTGGCGCGCGCTTCTGGCGGCCTTAGTGGTGCTGATATTCAAACTATCGCTCTTGCCGCACGACGGCAGAGCGTCCTGGAAGGGCATGCGATTGATACCGGCGCTGTCGCCTGGGCGGCCTATGAGGCATCGGCCGGCCGGCCCACCCCACCACCGCGGGGTCAGCTTACGAGCGACCAGAAGAGGACGCTGGCGATCGGCCTGGTCCGCGAGAAAGGCGTCAGTCAGGCGGATGTAGCCCGGTTAATTGGTGTTACCCGCCAAGCGGTCTCTGGCTACCTGAAGGAGGGCGGCGATGGCGGCGGATGACCGGCGCGACCCCCCGCTTCTCAATCCGGTTCTGGCTCTGCGCAAGGAGCCCGTGCCGGAAACCGTATCAGGCGGCGGCAAGGGTGCCGACGCCATTATGGTTGAACGGCTTGACCATCAGCGGCGCGAGCTCGCAGCCAGCATCGAGCGTCTCACCGACGAAGCGTCGGCACGTGCGCCCCATGCCGGACGAATACATATCGTCGCACGGATGTTCGCGGACTCTCTGGCCCCAAGCTGGACACCGCGCGGACTCTTCGATCCGCGTTTCGACAGTCGCCTAGTAGCACCTGCGCGCGGCGGTTATCTCGCAGAAATCGCTGTAAACCAGCTCCCACAATTTGCCCGGTTCATTCGCCGGACCGATACGATCGAAGCCAAGGTCGCGATTTCACGCGTCGAGCAACTCCGTCCATTCGACGGGCAGGAGTTGCTACGCGGTCAGTCGCTGAATGCGATGTGGGAACATGCGGCGGAGATTGATGGTGGCAGGGCCTTTACTCTCTGGCTCGCGCCTTTCAAGGATAACAGCGCTCGAAGTTCGGTCATCCAGACTCTCGCGCGCCTGGAAAGCAGCCGGATCTTACTCCCGACCTATCCAGGGCTCACACTACCAGGCCCGCGAGTGCGAAATGGAGAAGTCGTTCCCGTAGTCAGTCCGGATCAGACTGGCCTTGCGCGCGCAATTCGTCGCTATCGCAACGACGGGTTCGCCCGTACATTCGTCGCAGTCCCGACGCGACGCGCCCTCACTGAGTTGGTTGCGTCAGGAACCACGTTTCGTATCGATCCCGTTCGCCGCATCGAGGTTACCGCGCCCGGTGCAGGTGCAGAACCATCAATCCCCGCCCCAAATGCTGCGTCCCAGCCCGTCGTCGCTGTGGTGGACGGCGGATTGACGGCTCAGAGCTACCTATCCATGGAGGCGTGGCGCGCACCGCCGCTTGTCAGGAACGGCATTGCCGATCACGTCCATGGCAACCGCGTCACCTCGCTAGTGGTGCATGCCCACGCGTGGAACAATCGGTTGCCGTTACCCGAACTCGTATGCCGCGTGGCGACAGTGCAAGCGGTTGCACGGGGAGGAAGCAATCATGCTCCCAACCCCGACCAGCTGATCGACTATCTCCGCCAGATGATCCGGACCTATCCGGAAGCCCGGGTATGGAACATGTCCTTCAACGAGGTCGAGCCGGCGGATGATCTTGAGGTGGTCAGTTATCTTGGGCACTCGATCGCCGAACTCGCGCGGGAGACGGGGATCTTGCCGGTGATCTCGATCGGCAACCGGTCGCGCTCCAACCCAACCCAGCTTTGCGCGCCAGCTGACTGCGAAGCCGCGTTGACCGTCGGGGGCAGGGCATTTGACGAGGACGGAGAACCAGCAGGCCCGTGTCCTGTATCCCTGCATGGACCGGGTCCCGATGGCATGCTGAAGCCTGACCTGTCCTGGTATTCGCATCTACGAATGGTGGGAGGGGGATCGCACACGGGCAGTAGCTATGCCGTCCCCCTGGTCAGTTCGCTGAGTGCTCATACGCT
>DAICYU010000605.1 GCA_027311485.1 Acetobacteraceae bacterium | reverse complement strand
CCTCGCCCAACTGGCTGACCAGGCGGTCCACCAGCGGTGCAATATCCGGGGACACGGCATCGGTGTCAGTCAGGCGGGCGAAAGTCTGGGTGATGCCCAGCGGATCGGCAACGGCGACAATCAGGTGCATCGCCTCGACGCCCAGGCCGGGATCGACCCGCTCCAGCTTTTCATCCAGCATGCGGCCCAGATGGCGCGGATCACGTACCGGCCGAGCGGTGCCGACTCGGATCGCTACAGTTGCGCCGTCAACGCGTTTGAACAACAGGTCGAGCCGGCGGGCACCCAGGCCGGCGTGTTCCAGTTGGCCGCAGACACGTATGACCAGACGGGCGATCACGGTTGAGAAAGCCTCTGCGGTCAGCAGCGGTTCGACGAAGCTCAGCCTGGCCTGGATGCGTTCGGTGGGCACCACCGGTACGATCGGCTCGAACACGCGCCCGGCCATCTGGTCCAATCTTGTCAGCAGGACAGACCCGAACCTGCGTGCCAGAGGGGCGCGGGCGGCGGCGGCCAGGGAGCCGATCCGCTCGAAGCCAAGCAAGCGGAGTTCCGCCACGATATCAGCAGGCAGGCGCAACGCTTCGACCGCCAGATCATCCAGGCACGATGCATCCTGGGGTACGATGCAGACCGGTTCAGCACCGAAGCGGGCCATGGCGTGGGCGACAGCCGGCCGGTCGGCCACCGCGGCACGCGCGGCCACCCCTTGCGCGTTCAGCCGGTGTACCAGGTCGCGCAGCATCCGTGCTTCGCCGCCGTGCAAGTGTGTACTGCCGGCGACGTCAATCCACAGTCCGTCTGGCGGATCGGCTGCGGCAAGCGGCGCGTAGCGCAGGCACCACGTAGCCAGACGGATCAGCGCGGCGGCATCACCGGCGGGGTCGGCGTCGTATACCGTCAGTCCGGCTACAAGTGCCTGAGCCTGCGCCAACTTCATTCCCGCCCGCAGTCCCAGCCGAGCAGCCGCCAGATCGACGGCGGCGACCATACGCGTGTTACCCTCGCGGGCCGCGGTGATCAGCGGCGCATGATCAGGCGGCCCATGGTCAGGCAGAAAGCCGGACTGTTTCCTGATCCGATCCGTCGGCCATGTCGGCAGCCATACCGAGATGACCCGTCGCATCGCATGCCTCCACTATCCAGGAACCGGCCTCGCCGCCGCGGCATCGCATCAGTTCCAGCCGCCATCGCGCTCGGCCCAGGCCGGATACACCCGGTGCATGCGGCAACGCGGGCGGAGAGGGCTGCATGGCAACCCGCCAGCGTGTGACCGCGGCGCTGGGTTCGGCCAACACCGGATCGTCGAAGCCCTGAGACCGGCGAAGCAGCATGGCCAGCACGCCGGACTGCTCCGCCGCCAACTGCAACCGGCGGGAAGCGGTCAGGCCGATCCGCCCGGCCGGTTCGACGACGACAGCCGCAAGGCCCGGGTGGCGCAACCCCTCCTCGGCAATTGGCAGTACATTCCGGCCGGCCTCGGCGAACAGTACCCGGTCTGGATGCAGGCCGGCGCTGGCCAGGCCGGGGGCGAACAGGTCGGCCTGGCGCAGCACCCACAGCACCGGACCATCAAGCCGGGCGATGATGCCGGCGGTAAACAAGGTGGCAGCCGCGGCATGTTCGGTATCCGGGCCGGCCGATACAGCTTCATGCAGCGCGCCAAGGCGGATGCCGCCGCCAGGCAGCGCCTGATCAATGGCCAGGATGTCCAGCGGTACCGCACGAGGGGCTGGTCCGCGGGAATGAACCTGCTCAATCCGTGCGATACGATCACGCAACAGGGCAATCGCCCGCGACGCGGGAGGCGCGGCTGGAGCCGCGGCGGGCGGCCTGTCGGGAATGTCGAGGTTTGAGAACATATAAAGAACATAACGTTGACCCGAAAGCGTGTCGAGTCCGTTTCGCGAGTCGGCCAACCGCAGGAAACCGTCTGATCCGGCCATCAGACACCCGAAAGCCCTGGACAATTGCCTTTCTGAGATAACCGTTTCGTGTTTTAATTTATCCGTTCAAAAGGAAACCCGATGACGCTGGCGCACGGCCTTGCCGCCTCTCGGCAAGACGCCCTCCCTGATGATCAAGCCCGGACGTCGACCCCGCCGGGGATGCAGGCGCGTCAGCAAAAGTTCAGTTTCCGGCTACACCACCTGCTGTTTCTTGCCTTTACCCTGATCGCCGCCGTGCCGATCACGGTTCTGGCTTTCTGGGCCAGCAGCGACGCCTTTCAGCATGAACTCGACTCAGTGCGGGAGCGGCACTTGCTGGTCGCCCGTAACCTGACGTCCACGATATCCCGCTATGTCAAGGACGCGAAAGCCGTCTTTGGACTGACCATCGACAGCGGCGCCTTGAGCCGGCCCATCGCCGGCCTGACCGACGTGCTGGCGTCGCTGGATATCATGCACGTCTGCATCGTATCGCCCGACGGCAAAGTCGAAAGCGCCATCCAAGGCCTCGCCATCCCCCCCACCATGGACATGGCACCAGCCCTCGTGGCCGAGTTGCGCACCCTGGCGGCAGGCGCACGCAACCAGATCGCCCTATCCACCCTGCACCACAACCCGATGGGCCGGCCGGTTTTCTACCTTGTGCGGGCACTTCCGGCGGGCGGGCTAGCGGTTGGGGTCGTCTCGACCGACTATCTGCTCGCGCTTCAGCGGTCGATTGCGTTCGGAGATCACGGCCACGCGACGATTGTCGACGCCAAGGGGCGGATCATCGCCCATCCTTTAAAAGACTGGGTCGTAACCTCGCGGGACATTTCGGATTTGCCCGTCGTTGCAGCCATGATGCGTGGCGAAACAGGCGTGGGGGAGTTCTTCTCGCCGGCATTCCATGAGGAAATGGTTGCCGCTTACGCGGTTGTACCGGAAACCG
>DAICYU010000604.1 GCA_027311485.1 Acetobacteraceae bacterium | reverse complement strand
AAAAATCCGGCTTCGGCAAGGCCGAGGAGGAACCGGACGACGACAAAGCTGGTTTCTCCGGTAACCAGTGCGGTGCCGGCGGAGCAGATGCCCCAGGCAATCATGATGATGGCAATCCAGGCACGCGCGCCGATGCGGGCGAGCATCAGATTGGCCGGAAACTGGAACAGCACGTAGCTCCAGAAGAATGCCCCTGCGCCGAGACCATAGGCGCTCGCGCTGAGCCCAAGCTCCTTGTTCATTGTCAGCGCGGCCATGGACACGTTGAAGCGGTCGAGCGCGTTGATCATGTAGCCGATGCTGAGGACCGGGATCAGGCGCCATGCGACCTTGCGCATGACGGTGCTTTCGAAGTCGGGTGTCATTCGTTTCCTCCCGTGCTTTCTGTTGTTCCTGATTGGGCTTGAAGCTTTGCCCAGCCCGCGTCAGCGCGCCAGAGGCAGGGGCAATGGCCGGACGATCGAGCCGGTCACATCCTGGATGGTTCGCAGCCAAAGGCGGCACGGATCGTTGCATTGCCAGGGTAAGGCGGTCGAGCGAGCCACGCTTTTCCCGTCCAGTTGGGATACCGCCGCTCATTTTTGGCTTTTAACGTGTGGCATTGGCACCGGGCGGATCTCTTTCTGCCGCAGCTTTTACCGCAGCGCCTTGGCTGACTTGGCCGCCGTCGTATCAGCCTGGGCAGGCAAACGCGCGTGCTGAAGGCCTTCGCTCTATTCGCCCTTGTGACCTGGGGGCATCCCACCGCCGAAGGCCTGGCGCCACCAACCGATCACCTCTGCGTGGCACCGACGAAGGGGTGTGCTGCGCCGCGAGCGCCGATACCACTCTTGGTGCAGGCGGCAACGTTGCTTATACAGAGTCCTACGAATGCCACGATTGCTGCTTAGTGTCGCCGAAAGCCCGTTCGAAGGTTGCCGGTGAGGCCGGTGTGACGGTGGTGTTTAACGCTTGACGAAGGTAGGAAACAGCTCTTGACGAACAATCCCGCCCACGAACGAGGATGGAAGAAGCACGCCGAAATCGCCCTTGTGGGCACGGGCGTTCATGCCTCTCGCCCTGTTCATGCTAATCAGACCGCGGCGGCGCTGGTGGCTGAAGCTGTGCGCAGGAACGAAGGCCGGCTGTCGGTCGATGGCGCGTTGATGGTCGAAACCGGCGTCCACACCGGACGGTCCGTACAGGACAAGTTCGTGGTGGATGAGCCGTCCGTGACCGCCGATATCTGGTGGGGTAAAATCAACCAGCGCATGCCGGTGGAGCGCTTCAATGCACTGCGAGGCCGCGTGCAAGCGTATTTGCAAGGTCAGGACCTGTTCACGCAGGACCTGTATGCCGGCGCCGATCCGGCCCATCGCGTGCGGGTTCGTCTGGTGACAACCCAGGCCTGGAACGCCCTGTTTGCGCGCAACATGTTCATTCGCCCGGCCGAAGCCGAGCTTGAGGGGTTCGAGCCGGACTACGTGATCCTGCACGCACCGCTGTTCCAGACCGACCCGCACATTGACGGCGTCCGCTCCTCCACCACCATTGCGATGTCGTTTGAGCAGAAGATGATCGTGATCGCCGGCAGCGAGTATGCCGGCGAAGTGAAGAAGTCGATCTTCACTGTGATGAACTGGATTCTGCCTGCCAAGGGCGTGCTGCCGATGCATTGCAGCGCCAATATCGGCAAGGACGGCGACGTGGCGCTGTTCTTCGGCCTTTCCGGTACAGGAAAGACGACTTTGTCCTCCGACCCGGAACGGCGCCTGATCGGCGACGACGAACATGGCTGGAGCGAGAACGGGACGTTCAACTTCGAGGGCGGCTGCTACGCCAAGGTGATCAACCTGTCGAAGGAAGCCGAACCGGAAATCTGGGCCGCGACGCACCGCTTCGGCTCGGTTCTGGAAAACGTCATCGGCAACAAGCATGGTCACCTCGATCTGACCGACAAGTCGCTGACCGAGAACACGCGGTCCTGCTACCCGGTGGAGTTTATCCCGAACGTCGAACTGACCGGCCGCGGCGGACAACCGAAAAACGTTGTCATGCTGACATGCGATGCATTCGGCGTGCTGCCGCCGATTTCCCGGCTGACGCCGGCGCAGGCCATGTATCACTTCCTGTCTGGGTATACTGCCCTTGTGGCTGGAACCGAGAAGGGGTTGGGGTCGGAACCGAAGGCGACGTTCAGCACCTGCTTTGCCCACCCGTTCCTGCCGCGTCATCCGGAGGTTTACGGGCGGATGCTGGCCGACCTAATCGCCCGCCACGGATCGACCTGTTGGCTGGTGAACACTGGCTGGAGCGGTGGTTCCTACGGTGTCGGCAGCCGCATGAGCATCAAACATACGCGGGCGCTGCTGGCCCGCGCGCTGGACGGCTCACTGACCAAGATGGAATTCCGCAAGGAGCCGTTCTTTGGTCTTTCAATCCCGGCGCATGTGCCTGGCATCCCGGATGAGGTGCTGGATCCGCGCCAGGCCTGGGCCGACAAGGCGGCCTATGACCGCACCGCGAAGCAACTGATCGGCCGGTTTGAGGAGAACTTTACCAGCTTCGAAGCCGGCGTGGGCGACGACGTTAAGGCTGTGGCCATCCGCGCCGCAGCCTGATACCGGCGGCCGGTGCTGGCATCATCGGCTGGATCAGCGGAATGGGTGCCGCTCCTTGGCTGGGGAGCGGCACCATAATCCGTCGTCCTGCGCTCGGCGGGCAGCGACACGCCGACCGCATCGGCCCCAGCGTGTAGGTATCGGATGATACGCCAGATGTGCTTTTCGAAAGGGATAGCGATCCCCAACTGTCTATGATGCCCGTGACGATCCGCGGCTCAAGTGAGTGACCGGCGATTGACGTCGCCCAGGAAACCGAATGGCGCACCAAGCGTCCTAAATCATGATTG
>DAICYU010000603.1 GCA_027311485.1 Acetobacteraceae bacterium | reverse complement strand
GATGTCAGCCGACCGCCATCGAAAGCCGCAGTGAGTTTCTTCCGTCCGATGGCTGGAAAGCCGAACGTCTCAGTCGTAGTATCGGACATGGCGGGTGTGGCTCTGCATGATCGGGTGAGTGGAATGGTCTCGACACCCAATCCTTAAGCAAGATCAATTGCTTATGCGACACCCGCCAACGAATCCCTGACATGCCATGAATAAGAGCGGTTAGCATGGCCAACCAAGGCGCTTATTGGGAGTCCTTGGACGACATCCCGGAGCCGCATGGCTTCAAGGTGGTGGTTGCCGTCGGTCATGGTGACCATGCCCACACCTACACGACCGAGTTCGCCGAGCATGAACACGACCACGGCGGACACGGCCACGATCACGGCAACGGGCACGGCCATGACGCGGAGCCTGAAAACGATCCACTTTATGCCCCGATGCGCGGCGGCGTGGCCGTACTAGCGCGCCATGCCCATGCTCACCGGCATGGCAGCGGCTCGGCGCACGTGCACCTGCATGACCATAATGCGGCAAGCGCGCATCAAATCACGGCCGAGGCGGAGGCGTTTCCACCGCTGCACGTCCACAAGCACAAGACCTCATCACGGACCGCGCTGCTGCTGATCCTCGGCTCGTCGCCCATGGTCGAGGGCATCCCGGCGTTCTTTGCGGCCGGGAAGTACGGCGTTGGCATAATCGTGCTGATGGCGATCGTCTTCGCGATCAGCACCGTCGCGACCTATGTGCTGCTCTGCGTTTACTCGGCGGCCGGGCTACAGCGTGTAAAGCTCGGCGCATTTGAGCGATACGGCGAGGTGTTGAGCGGCGCGTTCATTGCGCTTGTTGGGGTGGCATTCTGGATTTGGCCGGTGCTCTGACCTCACGCCGGACAAAAGCTTCCACACGTAGGCGTCAACTCGGTTGCTCCCCCCGACCTCAACACGCACCATCATGTTGAGCGGGACAAGCCTTAAAAACGCGGTTGTCGCAAGCCTAGACCGCTTATACTTATTCTGATATAAGGCTGTTTGTGTGAAGCCGTTGTCGTTCCTCGGATCGTCTCTCGACGACCTTCGGGCTTTCCCAGAAACGGCGCGGCGTGAAGCTGGGCATCAGCTCGACCAGGTGCAGCGCGGGCTTGATCCGGACGACTGGAAATCGATGCCGAGCGTCGGAGCGGGAGTGCGGGAAATCCGGATACGCGACCAGGCGGGTGCGTTCCGGGTGATCTATCTCATGACCCGGCCCGAGGCGGTCTACGTGCTGCACGCCTTCCAGAAGAAAACGCAGGCCACGGCCAAGCGGGATTTGGATTTGGCGGAAGCACGGTTGAGAGAACTGACACGGAGCAAACCATGACCGAAGCAGACGACATTCCCGGCCAAGTGTTTGCGAGCGTCTGGGACGCCTTGGAGGACAGCCCTTCCGAGGCCACCAACATGCGCCTGCGTTCCGAACTCATGATCGCCATTCGGCAAGCTGTGGCGGAGTGGAATGCCACCCAAGCTATTGCGGCAAGACGGCTGGAAGTGACGCAGCCGCGGCTCAATGACCTGCTGCGCGGACGCATCAATAACTTCAGCCTCGACGCCCTGACGGTGCTGGCCGCGCGCGCTGGCTTGGACGTGCATATGCAGATCGAGCGGGCCGCCGCGTAGGCTACGCCACCAGCACGTAAGCGACGAACGCCGGATACGCTGCGAGCAGGATGACGCCCTCGGCTCGGCCGAGCTGACTTCGGCGCGCGGCGAGCAGCGTGACGAGAGCCAATGACCCGATCATGAGTAGGAGCGGGATGTGCAGCACCGTGGCGTCCGCAAGCACGAGCGGCCGGGCCAGCGCACCGGCACCAAGGGTCATGGTAACGTTGTAGGCGAATGAGCCGACGACGCCGGCGACCACGGCTTCGGAGATACCGCGCCTTGCCGCCGACCAAGCAAGTACGACCAACTCGAATCCTGTTGCAAAGCCGACCAGCGTGAGGCCGAGCCGGGTCTGCGTCGCTTCGACGCCACTCAGACGCTGGACCGCCTCGACCAGCAACGTCGCGCCTCCCGCCATCGCGAGGACGCCGGCCAGCACAAAGGCCAAGTCCCGCCCAACCCGGCGCTGCCCGTGCGTTTCACGGGCTTCCCTGGCTTCGGCAATCTCTCCGACCTCGCCCAAAGCTGGCGGACGGCGCTCGACCAGCCAGATCACGGCGACGTAGAGCGCATAAAGAGCAACCAGAACGGTGCCCTCGATCCGATCCACTTGGCCGTCCCAGGCGAACCAGGTGCTGATCGCCGCGAGCGGAAGGCCGAGCAGGGCATAGCGCATCACCGTCGCGCGAAATGGCAGGGGAGCGATCAAGGTACCGACGCCGAGGGCAACCAGGCAGATCACCACGTTGGCGCCCACCACGTCGCCGAGTGCTATTCCGGGCGAGCCACGCAGAGACGCGACAACGGATGTTGCCAGCTCCTCAGGTTCAGCGCCGGCCAGTAGCAAAGCCAGGGCGAAGGAGCTGATGCCAAGCTGCACCGAAGCCTTGCCCAGGTGCTCGGAAAACGCCTCTGCGCCCCAGACGATCAGTGCCACTCCAACCGTGAACGCTAGCAACCAAAGGACCGGCATCACGCGCGTGCCTGTCCGTCTCTTTCCCTCATGCCCAGCACCGTCATGGCATCGGCATCGAACGCACGCAGTCCGCGCCGCCGCCATCGCAACAGGAGATCGGTCTGACTTGCCCTTTGATGTTCGTCCTCTTGCCCGCCCATCCGCGCTGCGAGTTCGAGGAACGCCCCCAGCAACGTCGCCCGATCGTCGTCCACCAACTCGACCAACCCAGCCTTTTGCACCAGGCCTCCGAGCTCAATCAGATGCCGGGTGCGCGCGCGCCGGTCCTGAACCCATTGGCGCTTGTCGTCGCGTGCTCGAT
>DAICYU010000602.1 GCA_027311485.1 Acetobacteraceae bacterium | reverse complement strand
TCATGCCATCCGGCGTTTGCAGCATCGCCTCCACCTGCCCGGGCAGTAGCGTCAGCGTGTTCGGCCGAGGCTTCGCCACGCCCTGCCGCACCAGGTCCTGAAGATAGGCGCCATACAGGCGCCGCGGCACGAACGCGCCATCGTCCGGAACGACGCCTTGCAGCACCGCCGCCGGTTGCCGCCGCAGCCAATCCACGAAATCGGTCGGCCGGTCCGGAAACGCACTCATGCGCAGGGCCGTTACGTTCAGCAGGTTGTCCGCCTGGTCGATCGCATGGGCCAGACCGGGTCCGAATTGACCGCTACGCTCGATCAGAACGATACGCGTGCCCGGCGGGCAACAATCCTGAAGTTGGAGCGAAACCAGGCTGCCACTAAATCCTGCACCGACAACGGCAATCGTAGGCGAAAGCATCGTACTTCAATCCTGTTCATCCAATGGCGGTTACCTGAGACATCCGTCGCCTGGTTCAAGTTGCATTTTCATAATATTGAACGAACGAGTCAGTTTGTTACATCTGTACTATGCTTTTTCGCAAATCAGCCGGCATATAGTCGCGTTTGCGCGTCTGCGCCAAAGCCCAGGCCTATGCACCTGATCGCGTCGCCAACAGGGCCGGCACCCAGAACAGCTGACGGGACCCGCTGCAGGATCACAATGTCGCCAGTCAACATGTCGCCGTTCAGGGCCGGGAGTCGAGTGGGCAACCGCCGGACCGCCCCGGCAGCAACACACCGGCATACGGGCGGGCCTGCCGGCAACATCGCGCGGCACTTGGCCCCACTGTCATCATGACCGGCATCATGACCGGCCAAAACCGTGCTATGCACCGCGGCGACGGAATGACCGCGGGCCGGAGGAAACGCATGCGTTGGGTGATGATTGCAACCGTAGTGACAGCATACGTTGCACTGGCCGGCTGTTCGGCCAACTCCGGCGCGCCGGGCGCCCCGGGGACGCTGACCACGTACGTGCATGGGCAGAGCGCCGTGATGGTCTCGGGGGCCCGGCCATGACCTGGTCCATCGTGGCGCATGACCCCAATTCCGGCGCCTTCGCGGTGGCCGTCGCCACCAAGGCGTTTGCCGTCGGCGCCTCCTGTCCGTTCGCGCGCGCCGGGGTAGGGGCCGTATCGACGCAATCAATGACCAATCGCTACCTGGGACCCGCGGTGCTGGACGGCATGGCCCGTGGCCTGCCGCCCGCCGCGGCGATCGAGGGCGCCCTGGCCGGCGACCAGGGAAGTGGCATCCGCCAGGTCCATGCGGTGGACAGCCATGGCCGCACCGCCGCCTGGACTGGGGCCAACTGCGTCGAATGGTGCGGCAGCGTCGCCGCCGGCGGTATCAGTGTCGCTGGCAACATGCTGACCGGGGAGCCAACGGTCGCCGCGACACTGGCCGCCTGGAAAGCCAACCGCGACCTGCCAATGCCGGACCGGCTGATGCTGGCCATGGAAGCGGGCGAAGCCGCCGGCGGCGACCGGCGCGGCAAGCAATCCGCCGCCATGGTGATGGTGACGACCGAGGACTTCCCGGACCTCAACCTGCGTGTCGACGACCATCCGGAGCCTCTGATCGAACTCCGCCGACTGCTGGGGATCTGGAAAGCCGAAGGCGTCCCCCGCCTGGGGATCGCACCGTCCAAGGCGAATCCATCCGGGCTGACCGACCTGGATGCGATCGAGGCCGGCTGGATCGCGCGCGGCCTGGATCTGCGATTTCGCCGGTAGGCGACCGCAGCCTCAGGTCAGTTCCGCCAGGAACCGCGCCGCCTCCGCCTGGATCGCCGCCCGGCGCGCGGGGTCCATCCGCTCCCACGTTCGCAGCGGCATCGCCATGCGCGCGTTCGACGCAAAACGCTCGGCGTGCCGAGCGATGAAGTCCCAGTAAAGATAGTTGAAGGGGCAGGCGTTCGGCCCGGTTGCCTGCTTCACGTCATAGGCGCAATGCCGGCAGTAGTCGCTCATGCGGTTGATATACGCGCCCGAGGCGGCATACGGCTTCGACCCGACCACCCCGCCATCGGCGAACAATGCCATGCCGCGCGTGTTCGGCATCTCCACCCACTGATACGCGTCGGCGTAGACGGCCAGGTACCATTCATCCACCTGATCGGGATGCAACCCGGCCAGCAGCGCGAAATTGCCGGTGACCATCAGCCGCTGGATGTGGTGCGCGTAGGCCTCCTGCCGTGTCTGCCGCACTACCTGACGGATGCAGGTCATCCGCGTCTCGCCATGCCAGTAGAACCCCGGCAGCGTCCGGGTCGCGTCCAGGGCGTTCAGCTCTCCATACTCCGGCATGCGCAACCAGTAGATCCCGCGCACGAACTCCCGCCAGCCGATGATCTGGCGAATGAAGCCCTCGGCCGCATTCAGCGCCACCTTGCCCTGCCGCCATGCCGTCTCCACCGCTCGGCAGACCGAAAGCGGATCCAGCAGCCCGATGTTCAGCGCCGGTGAGATCACGGCATGGAACAACGCCGGTTCGTCCATCCGCATCGCGTCCTGCCAGTCGCCGAAGCCGGGCAGCCGGTGGGCGATGAAATCGGCCAGCGCCGTCTCGGCCTGTTTCGCGGTCACCGGCAAGGCAAACCCGTCGAGTTCGCCAAACCCGTCCGGGAACCCCTGGCGGACCAAAGCCATCACCTCCTGCGTCGCAGCATCCGGCGGAAACAGCGGGCGCGGCGGAACCGCGACCTTGGGCGGCAGGCTCTTGCGATTCTCCGCGTCGAAATTCCACTTTCCGCCCTCCGGTTCGCCGTCCGGTGTCAGCAGCAGGCCGGTCTTCCGCCGCATCTCCCGATAGAAGAACTCCATCCGCAGGGTGGATTTGCCCGCCGCCCAGCGCGCGAAAAACCCTGGCGGCGTGCAGAACCGCGTATCCTGGCACAGTTCCAGCATCGGCCAGCCCAGCATCTCC
>DAICYU010000601.1 GCA_027311485.1 Acetobacteraceae bacterium | reverse complement strand
CGAAATAAGCGGTCATGCAGGTCGTTGCGCCAGCCTGATCACGGGCCCGCATCCGCGCCAGCAACGCGCGTCGGGTGCCGATGACGGGATCATGTGGCTGTGGACCGGCCGAGGCAATAAAGACGCGCAGGACCGACGACATCGCCTCGACGACCGTCGCCAGGACATTGTTGTGCGTCGCGTGTGCCAGGATGACATTGAACTCGATCGCCTTGAAGGTTCTTTCATCGAACCGTCCGGCCAGTGTCAGCGCTTCCGTTTCATCGATGTTTCGCTGCAGACGATCAAAGTCTTCGTCCGTGGCCCGCGCGCAGGCGGCCTGCACGACCGCCACCTGAATGATCGCGCGTGCTTCCAGCAACATGCCAAGCGAGGCCTGCTTGAAGTCGAGCATGTCACGAAACGACTGAACCAGGAGACCGGGGCTTTGACTGCTGATGTAGGCGCCGCCGCTGCGGCCCTTTTTCAGCGTCAGCAGCCCGGCAATTTCCATGATGATCAGCGCCTCATGCACCGCCGTACGGCTCACCGCGTAGATGTCCGCGAGTTCGCGCTCGGACGGCAGGCGATCGCCCGGCTTCAGTTGACCGGAGATGAGTTGCCCGCGGATACGATCACAGATTTCCTCAAAAACACGCTGTGCCCGCACAGGTCCGGGGCGATCCACCGCTGGGCGGGCCGTGGCAACCCGGAGCGGCGTCGATCGGGTGAGCGGCTGGCTGGCTCTGGCCATGGGAGTCCTGTTTCGCGGCCTTGATCATACCGGTGGCTGATTGCGGGTGTCCATGCAGGATCATCCGGACAAACACCGGGATGGCACCTGCCTTGCGGCCCCCGCCCGCAGACCTGTCACGGTTGACTCGCCCGTGTCGATGCGGGTCACTGCATCCATTCGTCCAGGAAAATAGGGAAACAAAGATGAGTCGTCTTGATGGCAAGGTCGCCCTGATCTCCGGCGCCGCGCGCGGCATTGGGGGAGAGACCGCGCAACTGATGGCCAAGGCCGGCGCCAAGGTGGTGATCGGCGACGTGTTGGATGAACAGGGGCGGCAGACCGTGGCCGCGATCAACGGCGCCGGCGGACAGGCCGACTACGTCCACCTGGACGTCACCAAGGAGGTGGACTGGACCGCCGCGGTCGACCTTGCCGTCAGCAAGTTCGGCAAACTCGACATACTGGTGAACAACGCCGGGGTGTTTATCGGCAAGGGGATCGAGGAGATCAGCCTGGCCGAGTGGGAGAAACTGGTGGCGGTGAACATGACCGGCGTGTTTCTGGGCACCCGCCTGGCCGCCCCGGCGCTGCGGGAAGCCGCCCGGACCAGCGAGCATGGCAGTGCGATCGTCAATCTCGCCTCGATCGCCGGCATCGTCGGCTCGCAACTCGATCCTTTGTACTCGATGACCAAAGGCGGCGTGACGCTGTTCACGAAGTCCGCGGCGCTGGAGTTCGGCCGCAAAGGTTACCGGATCCGGGTGAACTCGATCCATCCCGGGATCATTCAGACCGATATGGGCGAACAGACTTTTGTGTCCCGCGCGCGACGGACGGGGAGCAATGACACCGCCGCGGTGCGGCAGACGGTGACGGATACCGTGCCATGGGGCCGGCTGGGCGTGCCGGCGGATATCGCCAAGGGCATCGTGTTCCTGGCCTCGGACGATGCCGGCTACATGAACGGCGCCGGCCTGGTAGTCGATGGCGGCGTGACCGCCACCTGATTACCCCGTCCCGGCAGCAGCGGGCGGACGGGCCGATGCCCCTGCCCCTGCCCCTGCCCTGGCCGGATTGCGACGAAAAGCGGCGAACAGTGCCGGCCACCGCAGCATGCGCCGTTTCGCATCGATCACAACCAGGTTATCCAGTGCATTGACTGTGTGCAGCCCATGCGGAAACCGCCAGCCCGGTTGCGCCGTCAGCGTGTTCACCCTGACCTCGGCGAACCGCCCGGGGTCGAGTTGCAGGACCTCATGGACGACCACGGCGCTGCCGTAGCCTGTCGCGCAGTCCTGCGATGGCCGGTACAGCCGGCCATTGAGCCGGAAGAAATTCCCGGCGGGCCGGGATGACGTCACGTCGGATTTCACGGGGTTCAGCCGATGCGGCGTCCACGGCCCGAACGGCGATGGCGCGAACCAGACATGCAGGTCGGTGTCCGAGGCATCCCCGGCCATGGTGGCGAACAGCCACCACAGCCCATCGTGCTGCACCAGCGTCGCATCGATCAGCGCCTCGCCCGGCAGGATATGCGCAACCTGCGTCCAATCCGTCGGGCCGGCCCCCATCCTGAACAGGCGCAACCCGCCCAGCACGTGGGCTTCCGGCGCGCAGTAAGTGTGCCCGTCATAGTTGAACACCGCCGGGTATGACATGTGGCACTTCAGGTCGAGGACCACCGTTTCGGCCGCTTCGCCGCCGGGCGAGGACCAGCCCATTCGGGCGGCAGCAATGACGCCGCGCATTTGGACCGGATCGAACTTCTCGAACAGGACGTAGTCTGTCTCGCCGCACCTGACCGGAAACGGGTCGGCATGGAACTCCCCACCTCCGGGCATCGGCTTCCAGGCCGGCTCCGGCAGGGCGCCCTGCCCGATCAGCGCAGACGGCGGCTCGGGTATGACGCCGACCGCCCAGATATCCGTGAACAAGGCGATATCGGTCATGCGCCGCAGCAGGCGCCGCGTCTGCCCGGCGAGGATGCGCGTCGGCCCTACGGCAGGCCATTCCCGCGCAACCGCTGCGGCCGGCGTTGGCGTTGGTGTTTGGGGATCGACCGCCCGATGGAACGCGCCCCGGCAGACATCGACCGCGGCATCCAGAACCGCGGCCAGCGTTGCCCGGTGGGACCGTCGCATTTTGATGGTGGCGCTGTGCAGCGTGCGAGGCACGCCGCCGACCGTCGCCACCATGGCCGTCGTGATCACCGGCG
>DAICYU010000600.1 GCA_027311485.1 Acetobacteraceae bacterium | reverse complement strand
ACAATCTCCCTGAACTGGGAGGTCCAGCCGGGCGGCTGCGCCGTTGCCGCCATGAAACGGGCGTGATGGTGCATGGTTTCGAACAGCGCCACATCGAACGTCCGGCCGACATACAGCACGCCATAAGTTCCCGCGCTGAAACGGCTCGGCCGGTCGGGGCTGACATGCGTGAACGGCGCCATCAGATAGGATGCGCCGTTGCCGCCCACGCGGCGTTCGGGCGGCACAAGGTCGATGGTGCCGATCGTTTTCATCCGGGTCGGCAATATCCTCGAACAGGTCGATCGGCGGATGCAGGCTGCGGATGATCCGCACCGCGCGCCGCCACGCCACCGGCGTTTGCGGCAACGCCAGCCCATCGCTCACCAGCCGCCGCGCTCAGCGTCCAGGTAGCGGCGGACGCGCATCAGGTCGGTCAGCTCCCCGCCGAGCATGATGGAAAGGGCGGAGCGGTTTTGAAACACGGTATTGGGGGTTTTGATCCAGCGATAGGCGCGATCCGGCTCCCGGAAGATGATCCGCAGCGCTTTGTGGATGCCCATCAGGTTGGACAGGCGGGCGCGCTGGTCCCGGCCGATCCGGCCGAGGCTGCCGGACTTCCAGCGGGCGTAGGTGCGCACCGGCAGGTCCAGCAGCACGGCGGCTTCATTGTCTGACACCTGCCACAGGCGGAACAGGTTGACGGCGGCGCGAAACAGGGCGGCGGCTTCGGCGTCGGTGATCGGCGCCGGGATAAAGTCCGGCTGGTCGGTCTGAACCGGGACAAGGGCGGGCATGCAGCCTCCATTTGCCATCTGGCATCAAGCAAGCCATTTTTGACCAGATGGCGTGACGGCAGGCTGTTGGCAAGGGGCCGCATACCGATGCGAATGGGTCCGCTGCGGTGATCCGGGCGTGGCAGGCCTTAAGCCGGCCATGACAGCCGGGCCGGCGCCGCCGTGATGAGCGACCGCGCGTGGTGCGGTCTGGCGACACATTGTGGCGTGGTCGCCGCGCGGCCTGGGCGGTTTGACGTTTGATCGGGCATCAATGCCGGTTGTGCGGCGCGTTTTCGTATCAGGGCACGCTATACGGCTGCCGCGCGGAATACCCCGCCGACAATCCCGTTTCAATCACATATCGAAAAATCCGCAATCGGCAGGCAAGATCGCCGCTAAAAGTACTGGTTTAACGGAAACTTTACGCTCATCAATCAGTCCGCTGCCCGTCACTCACTGGTTGCTTACAATTACTTACCAAGGACTGCACAATGTTTCGACTGTGGAGATCGCGAAACAAGAACACGGCGGCGCTGACTCTCGAGGCGCTTGGACGCTCTCAGGCCATCGTCGAGTTTGATCCTGATGGCATTGTGCTGACGGCCAATCAAAAGTTTCTTGATACGTTCGGCTATACGCTGGCGGAAATCAAAGGGAAGCACCATCGCCTGTTTGTCGAGGCAGGCCATGCGGCCAGTGCCGACAATCAGCAATTCTGGCAGAATCTGCGTCAGGGCCAGTATCAGGCGGCGCAGTTCAAACGGATCGGCAAAGGCGGTCGGGTAGTCTGGATCCAGGCATCCTACAATGTGATCCTCGATCTAAACGGCAAACCGTTCAAGGTGGTGAAATTTGCCACGGATGTTACGCCCGAAGTTGTTCTGCTCAACAACCTGAAAGCCATTGTGGATCAAAATTTCAGTGAGATTGACCATGCACTCAGCCATTCGGGCGATCAGGCGCAGATTGCCGCCGGGGCGGTAAAGAACACATCCGACGGCGTGAGCACCATGGCGGCGAGTGCCGAGGAAATGGCGTCTTCAGTGCGTCAGATCGCCGATACGATGACCAAATCGAAGATCGCGGTCGAAAGGGCGCACCAGCAGCTTGCGGGCGCTGATCAGGCAATCCAGAGATTTTCGGTCATGTCCGTCGCCATGGCGGGGATCGTCGGCCTGATCCGCGATATTGCCGCCCAGATCAATCTTCTGGCGCTGAATGCAACCATCGAGTCGGCCCGAGCCGGCGACGCCGGCAAGGGCTTTGCCGTGGTCGCCAGTGAAGTGAAGAATCTCGCCAATCAGGCCGGCAACGCCACCGATAAAATTGCTTCCGAGATCGAAAGCCTGCAGATGGTCGCGGATGAAACCATCGCAGTGCTGCAAGCCATCGGGAGCTCAATCAACTCAGTGCTTGAATATGTCACAGCGACCGCGGACGCCGTCGAGGAACAGAGCGTGGTGAGCCAGGAAATGTCGGCCGCGATGCAGGAGACAGCCGGCACGGTGACGGCGATCAACGACAATATGGTGCAGATCTCAGCGTCGGTGCAGCAGGTTGGCCTCGCTGTGGACCGGACGCGGAGCGCGGCGCAAATCCTCGTCAAGTGACACACTGGCGCGGTCATTCACCGCGGAGAC
Source organism: Acetobacteraceae bacterium (assembly GCA_027311485.1). GTDB lineage: Bacteria > Pseudomonadota > Alphaproteobacteria > Acetobacterales > Acetobacteraceae > Rhodopila. The sequence goes on along the minus strand of DAICYU010000600.1, from coordinate 537 downwards.
GAACGACGCCGCCAACGCCTGGATGCCGCGCCCTTCCAATGGGCGTACGTCGCCAGCAAGATCATGGACGGGTCAGGTTGACCCGTTCATGATCTGGAAGTCTTTGTTTAATCGCATGATCCGTGCCGTCCGGCTTGCAGCCTCCGCCCGGCCGCTCAGCCGCCGCCGACAACATTCCTTGCAAACAACGCATCAATCTCCCCCGCCGAATACCCGTGCTCGGCCAGGATCTCGCGGGAGTGTTCGCCCAGCCGCGGCGCGTGGGCGCGTTTCGTGCCGTCCTCAAACCGCGGCAGGCCGGGAATGTTCGGCATCGGGATCGGCTCCGGCACGCCGGGCTGCGTCAGCCAGGAGATGATGCCGGTGGCGGCCACCTGTTCCTCCTGCAGGAATTCCTCATAGCTGTTGACGCGGCCGTTCATGATGCCCTTCGCGGTCAGCCGCTCTGACAGCCAGGCGGTGGTGCGCGCCTTGAACATGGGGCGGAGCAGCTCGTACAGCTCATCCAGGTTGGTGCCGCGGGCAGCGTGGGTGGCG
>DAICYU010000005.1:13129-27159 GCA_027311485.1 Acetobacteraceae bacterium | reverse complement strand
CTTCAGGTGCGTGTGGCGCACGAAATCCATCATCAGGATCGTGTTGCGCAGCAGGTAGACATTGATGCCGAATACCGTGAGCTCCACCGGATTCAGCGCATAGAACAACCAGACTCCGTAGCACAGGCCAGGGATCACGCCGTCCCACCAGCGGTTCATGATCTCGTCGATCGGATGCACCCGGTCCTTCGTCACGCCGATCATAACCTGTGCGGAATGATGCACCTTGTGCAGCTCCCACAGGATCGGGATCTGATGCTGCATCCGATGATACAGGTAGTAGGACAGGTCATAGGCGATCAGCATCGTCACGGTGAAGAACACCAGCGTCACCGGGCCGACCGGACCCGGCGGATGCGAAGGCGCGCCGAACACCAGGGTCAGCACCCAGTAGGCGAAGTGTCCGGCCGCCACCGTGGAAATCGCCAGCGGAACCACCAGCAGCGGCATGAAGATCCGCCGCGACAGCCAGAACAGGAAATCCGCCCGCGCTGACGCGCTGTGCAGGATCTCGGCCGGAAACAGGTGGCGCAGGAAGTCGCGCGCGGACCACGTTCCCGGGTTCGCGTGGATATACGTCACCACCGCGGCGAACATCACGGTCGCCCAGATCAGCAGGATCGTGATGCCGCTCTCGCCCTGCAGATGCTGCCACGCGAGAGCAAAGAAGTGGTGTAGCGCCGCACTGGCGTCGGGTATGAGTTTGGTCATGATTCCCTAATCAGCCGATACCGCTTCCACTGCCGTCCTCACCCGCGCAACCCGCCCGGCGACATCACGCAGATGCTCTGCCAGGCGTAACGACATGGCCACGATGGTCAGCGTCGGATTGGCCTGACTCGATGTCGGAAAGATAGCGCTTCCCGCGACAAATAGGTTGCTCAGGCCAAACACCTTGCCGTGACGGTCAACCACGCCTGTCGCCGCGCTGGCGCCCATTCTGGCGGTGCCGATATGATGGCCGCCATAAGCGCCGTCCCGGCGTACAACCGTTTCGATGTCCTGTTCATTCGGTGCCAGCGTCAGCGTACCGACGCCCTGTTCCGCCAGGTCGCCGCGCAACAAGTTGAATGCCTGCAATACCGTATCTACGTCCTGCCGTGTATAGCGCCAGTCGATGCGCACCTGTGGATTTCCGAAACGATCCACACTGTTCCCCAGCGTGATCCGGCTATCCGGGTTCGGCACCTGCTCGGCATGGAAATCCAGGCTGAACAGGTTGCGCCGCGGCCGGATGATCACCGATGGGAACTTGCGTGCCGCCAGCGTGCGGTGTCGCAGCCAGTGAGTCAGGAACCGCACGGTGGAGCCGGCGTCGCGCACCGCGTTGAAGCCATGCCGCAGCCACAGGCCCGGCGTAGGCGGGGCATCGCTGACCAGCCGTTTGGCGTATTCGTAGCTGATGAAGCGCTGCGCCAGGAAAATCGCCGACAGCGGGCCGGTTTCATGCGCCGGATCGGCAATCCGCGGATGGTGCAGCCGGAAGATCACGTTGCCCACCCCGCGTTGCCGCTGCACATCGGGCCGCAGGGCGATGCGGCGGCGGCAGTAGGTGCCGTCCCAGGCCACATCGTAGCCGTGCCAGACGGTCTCGCGCCCGCCGACGACCTTCAGCGCGCCCGCCGTTCCGGCGATGTGGCACATGTAGAACCGGCCCACCAGATCCTCGGCATTACCCAGTCCGGCGGCATGCACGTCATGGGAGGCCAGCAGCAGCCGGGCGGTTTCAATCCCGCCGGCGGCCACGACAAACTGATCCGCCGTGACAGTGAACGGCCGATCCTTGCTGTCGCGCGCCTCCACCTGCGTGATGCGGGCGCCATCGGACGACGCAGCCAGCCGCACCACGGTGGACCGCAGCAACACCCGCACGTTCGGCAGGCTGCGCAACCGGGCACGGTAGCGGTCCCCGAAATGGGTCGGGCAACTGAACCGCTCGATCCCGTTCATGTCAAAATGCATGGGGGCGAAGCCGGCGATCAGCGGCCGCATGCCGCCGGACACCGCCAGCCGAGCGTCGTATTCGTATTCGCCGGCCTCGCAGAGCGCATTCGCCGCCGGGTAATGGCGCTCCACCTCCTCGTAGCCGATCGGCCAGCCGCTGTGCGGGACGAAGGGCCGAGCCTCGAAGTCGATTGGATTGAAGGGCATGCAGCGGCCGCCCCAGATAGAGGTCGCGCCGCCCAGGCACCGGACCCGGTATTTATCCGGCGGGCTGTGCAGCGTTTCGTCCGCGACCTCACCGGCGTTCAGCGCCTGTGTCGCGTCGTTGGCCTCCAGGTCGCCGGATTCCAGCAGCAGAATATCGTGCCCGAAGCGCGCCAGGGTCAGCGCCAGCGTGATGCCGGCCGGGCCGCCGCCGACTATACAGATTTCCGCCGACAGTGTGGCACCGGGAGGAAGCTCATCGGCGTGCAGAATCATCGTTCGCTTTCAGTGGTTGGCAGTGGCCGGCACCGAGCCCTCCGGTTCGTTGCCCGCCGGAATCAGCGCCGAATAGAAAGTGCCGATGGCGCGGGCGAACGCATCCATCGTGAAAAGCCGCTGGTAGAGAGCGCTCCCCTCCGTCGCCAGCGCCCGGCCCATCGCCGGATCGTCGATCAGGGCCAGGATCGCCTCGGCAATCGCGGCCTCATCCCCCGGGGTGACGAACAGCGCGTTGTGCCGATCCGCCAGCACCTCCGGGATTGACCCGACAGGGGTGCAGATCACCGGGGTTCCGGTTGCCAGCGCCTCCAGGATCACCAGCGGCAGGCCTTCGTCGTAGGCTGGCAGGATGAGCGCATCGGCATTGACCATCAGCGTCCGCGCATCGTCCTGGCTGACCCAGCCGGTAAAGGTAACGCGGTCGGCGATGCCAAGCTCCGCCGCCATCGCGCGATATTTGTCCACCGGTCCGCCACCCGCCATGGTCAGGTGAGCGTTGCGAGCCCGGATGCTCGGCTTCGCGAAGGCTCGCAGCAGGTCCGACACACCCTTGCGTTCCATCAGGTTACCGACGAACAGCAGCCGGAAGCGGCCGTCGTCCGGCACGGTCCGGGCCTTCGCCACGGTCGCTGGCACACCGTTGTAAACAATGCTGACACGCTCGGGATCGACGCCGAATGTCGTCGTGACCCAGTGCCGCCACACTTCGCCCAGCACCACGATGTGGTCCGCTGACTGGAACACCCAGCGCACCAGCGCCTTGCCGCGGGAATCCATCGCATCATAAAACTGGCGGATCTGCGCCGCGTGCAGGTGCAGCAGCACCCGCCCGCCCGCCAGCTTCGTGGCCGCCAGCAACGCCGCCTTGCGATACACGCTGCCGCGTTCCGCCAGGTTCAGGTGCACGATCGCCAGCCGGCCGCGTGCGGCCTCCAGGGCGATGCGCCCGATGGCGGCCGTCAGAAAGATGGGGGACAACGCGACGTGCCCGCCGCCCCGTGTTTCCAGCTGCTTCAGGTCAAAGCGTCCCGACGGGTCATGCTGCAGCTACGCCAGATAGGCCATGATGCTGCCCATCCCGCCGCCAACCTGGCCGTACGGTGCCGCGAGGAACACGGTGCGCCGGTTTTTCATCACCGGCCTGCCTGGCCCGCCGTCACGGCGGCACCCGGCCGCGCCACCCGCGTGCGGGGCCTTGCATCCGGCGCGCCGGGCGGCCTCGGTCCAAGCCAGCGCACCGACGTATCGATCATCCGGTCCAGCGGCGTCGGCCGCAGCCCCAGCTCGGCGGTCGCGGCGGAGCAATCGATCCAGATGTCCTGCGCGAACAGCGCGGCGAGGGACGGTGTAATCGCCTCGGTTACCGGCGATTTCACCAGTTTCGAACCGATCCGGCGTGCCGGCGCCAGCAGCTTCGTTTCCAGCCGCAGCATCCGCGCCGGGATGCGCCGCACTGGCGTTGCGTCCAGCGCCCGGGCGAACCGCAGCAGGAACTGGTTCCAGGTCAGTTCGGCGGAGCTGGAGATGTTGAACACCCCGCCGGAGGGGGCATCCAGCGACGCGATGACCGTGTCCACCAGGTCATCGATGAAGGCCAGATTGCAGCCGCCGTCGCCGGCGCTGCCCAGGTCGCCCAGCCGCCGCGCCTGCAGCAGCCGGGCGATACGCGTCGTCCATTGGCTGCTGCCAGGGCCGAACACACAGGTCGGCCGCAGGATGACGGCCTGTCCGCCGGCGTCGGCATAGCGCCGGACGATCGCCTCGGCGTCGATCTTGGCCTGCCCGTAGCCGCCAACCGGCTGCACCGGTGTGTGATCCTCCCGCACCGTGCCGGTCGCCGCACCGTACACGGCCATGCTGCTCAGGTGCACGATGCGGGCCGGGTTCGCCTCGCACAGCGCCGTGGTGGCGCGGGTCATCGCGCCTTCACCACCGGCAAGGCAGTTCACCACGGCACCGACTTCGCGCACCGCCGCCCGCACAGCGTCCGGGTTGGTCGCGTCCAGCGCCACCCGGGACCCGTCCGCGGCCGCCTTGCGGGACGCCGCGATCGGCCGGTAGGCGGGATGCGAGGACAATGCGGCCACAACGTGGGAGCCGATGAAGCCCGACGCCCCCAGCACCAGAACCGGTGTGCGCGTGTCCATGATGGTCCCGCTCAACCCGGGACCACCAGCACACCGGACGACGGGCCGCCGATGGCCCGCATCTCCGGCACCGATGCCAGCACCGTCAGGCCGGTATCCATCTCCAGCGCCTCCGGCCGCAGGTAGATCGCCCGGAAGAAGTGCGCCATCAGCACCGACCCGATGGACAGCAGCATGCTGACGACGATGCCGGCCAGCAGGATCAGGCGGCGGGTCGGCAGCGGCAGGTCAGGTGCTCGCGGCGGCTGGATCACGCGCACCGAGGATTCACGATGCGCTTCGACGGACTCGACGATTTCCCGCTCATCCAGGATCTTCGACACGGCCTTGTAGTCATCTTCCAGGATGGCGCGGCTGCGTTCCAGCTTGTGCAGCTGCATTTCGTCGCTGTTGAGCTTGTCGATCTGCTTGTTCAGGTCGGCCAGCTGACCCGAGATCGCGTCGTGCCCGGCGATGGCATAGCGCAGATCGGCCGCGGTCTTGTCCAGTTCAGCCTGGATGTTGAACGCCTGCGTCGATTGCATCCGCGCGATGTCGGTCTGGCGGTCCAGCATTTCGCGCCGCGCCTCATCGACGGCGGGCGAGCCGCGGTAGCGCGTCTCGGCCTCGACTTCACGCTTATGGAACGCCTGCACCATGCCCTGCAGGGCCGCGGCCGCGTTCTTCTTCGACCCCGTGGCGGCGGCCATCTGCTGGTCCAGCTGGTTCAGCCGGGCCTGCTGGCCGGCAACGGTGCTGTCGGCCTTGGCCAGGGCCACTTCCAGGTCGCCCTGCTGCTTGAGCAGGATCGCCCGGCGCTCCGCGAAGTTGCTGATGTCATGCTGCTGCTTGAATGTTTGCAGCGCGGCGTCGGCGTCGGCGAGCTGCTTGCCCACCGCGGCCTGCTGCACCTTCACGATCGGTGCCTGCTTGTCGGCATACAGCTTCTCACGCAGCGCGAGATACTGGGTTTCCAGCGTGCTCAGCGCATCGGCCGCGACCTGTGCATCCGGGTTGGTGAAGTCCACGCCGATGACGCTGGACTTCTTGTCCACCGTTAGCGTCAGGTTTCGCGCGAACAGATCGACCGCGCGGTCCATCGGGTCGGAACTGGCGCCCGGCCTGGCCGGCACGGTCATGCCGAGCGTATCGGTGATGGAACGCTTGACGTCGTTCAGCCACTTCATCAGCGGGCTGGGCTTTTCCAGCAGCTTGGGATACATCTTGCCCAGCCCGACCTCCCGGATCACCGTCCGGTGCAGGTCGTCGCTGCCCAGGATGCTGGCCTCGGTGCGCAGCACTTGTTCCTGGTCCACGCCGCCGCTGTTGACGAATTGCTGCCCGGCCGCCGGCCGGAAGCTATGTTCGGTGCCCAGCAGCACCAGCAGGCTGGATTTCGCCTTATAGTCGGGCTTGATGCTGGCGGCGATGCCGATGGCAATGGCCATGACGCAGAAGAAGATCAGCAGGATCCGTGCCTTCTGCGTCAGCGCCGTCAGCATCAGGTCCCGAATGACCAGACGCGGCGGCAGCGCGAGCGTTTCGTTCATGATTTCAATCCCGCTATATTCACAGGTGATGGGCTAAGGCCGAGACGGCGTGTGGTGCGTTGCAGCCCCACGGTCGAGCGCTGCCGCAGCGACAGGACGGGTGCGGTTTGCGCGTACCCTGTCATCGCGATAAGGCAGGCAGTCATGAAGACAAGGTCGGAGCTTTTTCGTCCCAGCGAGTTGCTGGTGGAATCGATCAGGATCGAGGCGAAGATCATCATCCAGGCCAGCGGGTGGCGGACGGTGCGGCCCAGGTGCGCAATGAACAGGCCCAGCGCCACCAGGAAGACCAGGAAGCCGATGATGCCGAGGTTCAGGAACATCAGCAGCCAGAAATTCTCGATGTCGGTCGTCTCGCCGCCCAGGCCGATCTGGTATTTCAGCACGTCGAGCCGCGCCAGCGGCACGCCGAACAGCACGTCGTTCAGGTTCAGGTGGTTCAGCACCAGCCACTGCAGGTCGCGTGCCTTGACGCTCTCATCGGCGTAAAGGTGCGTGATGATGCGCTCACCGATGTCAGTGCTGGTCACCAGCAGGATGATCAGCGGCGGCAGGATCAGCATCGCAGCGGCCAGGGTGCCGACGAAACTCAGGCTCAGGTCGCGCCGGACGATGCCGCGGATCAGCACCACGAACGCCGCGGCCACCAGCAGGATCAGCGTCGTGCCCATCGCCGCGCGCCCGCCGAAGCTCAGCAGCCCGACCACCAGGATGGTGAACAGCGCGGCTTTCAGCAGGCCGTTCATCCGCATGCGCAGCAACAGGAATATCGCCATCGAGTCGGCCAGCGCCGCCGTCAGCGGATGGGTGAACAGGCCGGCGCCGCGGAAGTCATCGACGTCCTGCTGCAGCGCCTTTTCCGGCAGGTCGCCGTAGTTCATCGGAATCAGGTGGGTCTGCGTCATGCTTTCCCAGACCGAGATGAACACGCTGAGCACCGTCAGCCCGATGATCCACCAGGCCAGCGTGCGCTTCTGGCGATCCGTCCCGCCTTCCAGCGCCACCGCAAGCAGGCCGGCCGACAGGTAGCTTTCCACGTACACCGCAGCGCCGCTGATCCCGACATTCACGATCGAGTAGAAGGCGCAGAACAGGATCAGGGTAATATAGCTTGCCAGCGCCGGCTTCTGGCGGAACAGTCGGATCACGCCGGACCCGGCGGGGCGCACCAGAAGCAGCGCCATGAACGTGGCCAGCATGATCACGTACGTGCCGGGATGCAGCTTGACCACCGGATTGCCGCCCGGGCTGGAATAGTCGATGCCCAGGTCCGACAGCGAGTTGCCGGACACGACATATTCAACGATCACGCCGAACATCGCCACGCTGAACGCCGCCACGCCCAGGCGGTGGTTGCCGCCGGCCACCCGGGCGTCCCGCGGGCGCATAGGGTTGAGGGTGCGGAGTGCTCTCATCGTTCACTGACCTGCAGGGTACGCAGTCCGCCGCGCACCTGGTCCTCGATGACCGCAAGGCCAAAGCCGACGGACGCCGTTGCATAGCGCCTGGCCAGCCGTCCGGGTTCCTGGCACAGCCGCCACAGCCATTCCAGGCCGACGGATTGCCAGACCGAGGACGCCCGTTGCACCAGGCCGAGTTCAATCTTCACCGCCTGGCCGACACAGAAGGCCCAGCACGGCGGCAGGGCGGCGCGATGGGTATCGACGAACACCTCGCTGCGCGGCGCGCCCACGGCCATGATCAATACGGTCGTGCCATGGCGGGTAATCCGGTCCGCCAGCGCGGCGCAGCAGGCGGCGTCACGCTCAAACCCGAACGGCGGCACCATCGTGTCGCACACCACCCCGTTGCGTTCGGCCCAGGCCCGCACTGCCTGTTCTGTCATGGCGGTATCCACCACGAAGAAGAACCGGTGCCATTCCGGATACGGCCCCATGCGCATCAACTCGGACGTGATCTCGCACCCGGTGACCCGGTTCAGCGGCAGGCCGCACAGCCGAGCATACAGTTGGACCGGCCAACCGTCGCAAACGATGCGGGCCGCGTTCCGATAGGCCCGCGCCAGCTTGGCGGAGCGGCGGATGGTGGCGATGTGGTCGATATTCGGCGTGACCACCAGGGAAACGCTGTTGTCCGGCCGTTCGTAGACGGCGGCTCGCGCCAGGTCATGTGCGGAATCCGGGCTGAGGCACAGGCCAAAAGGGAGCGGTTGACGCATGGTTACGCCACCCGCGCCGGTGTCGGCGCAAGCGCCTTGAACATCGCCATGTAGCGTGACGCGCATGCGGCATAGCTGAAATCGGCGGCGCGGTGCCGCAGCACTTCGGCAGGAAACCGTTCGCGCAGCGACCCCACCTCATCCATCGCCTGGGCCAGCGCCTCGGGATCGCGCGGCCGCGCCAGCACGCCGTAGCGCCCGTCGCCGAGGATTTCCGCCGGCCCGTGCTCGCAGCGGGTGGAAATCACCGGGGTGCCGCAGCCCAAGGCCTCGACGATGACATTGCCGAAGCCTTCGCAGCGGGAACTCAGCAGGAAGGCATCGGCCTGCCGGAAGTAGGGCAGGGCATTCGGCCGGAAGCCGGCGAAGTCGACTACCTGCGACAGGCCCAGCTCTGCGGTCAGGGCGCGCAGCTCCGCCTCCAGCGGGCCAGTGCCAAGGATGATCAGGTGGCTGTCGCTGCGCTGCCGGTGCAGGGCAAAGGCGCGCAGCATGGTGTCGTGATCCTTCTGCAACACCAGGCGGCCGGCGGTGACGAACACCGGGCGGCTCGACGGCCGGAACCACGGATGATCCGCAGCTTCCTGGCTGCGGGCGTGGAATTCGGGGCCGATCACGGGATTGTTGATCGTTACCACCCGGTCACGCGGCAAACCCGCCAGATCGCACAGCTCCTCCGCCACCCCAGCCGACACCGCAACCGCCCGGCTGATCAGCGGACGCAGGGCGCGATAGGTCTGCGGCACACGCCGGTACATCCAGTTCTCGCAGTTCACGAAACTGGGTGAGATCGGGTTGTGCTGGCAGATCACCACGCGCGTCCGGCTGAAACTCAGCCCTTTGGCGATCAGCGCGGCAACATTGTTCAGGTCCAGATTGGCCAGCAAAATATCCGGCTGCTCGGCCCGCAGAAACTGCACCAGGCGCGAGACATCGCCCAGCGTGCGCGTGCTGTTCAGATCGACAACCCGCAGGCCGGACGGCATTTCGTGCATGAGTTGCCCGCGCAGCCGGTGCAGCACCAAGGTCACGTCGATGCCACAGCGACGGAATTCTTCGGCGATGATCAGGCTCTGACGTTCCACGCCGCCGCCGGCCAGATCATGCATGTAGATCGCAACCGACATCGCGCGCTGGCCAGAAACGCTGCGAGCCGATGCGGCAGCGGTCAGGGTTTTCGCAGGAGACACGACAGCCGACACAGACATGCTCAATCAGCCTCCGGCACCGGCAAAGCGGCGCGATAGTTTCTCGATGAACCTGTGGCCTGTGCGGCCGGGATCGAAGACGAACCGCTTGCCATCGACCCAGAATCGCGCACCGTCGTGCACCAGGGTGTGCAGACCGTGCGGAAACGGTCCGGCCTTGTCGGGCCGCAGGACGGTGACAGGCACTTCCTCGAACTCGGCCTCATTCAGGCGGCGAATGTCGTTGATCGTGATCGCTGCCCCGTAGGTGGCGGCACAATCCTGCGCCGGCCGGAACAGCCGGTCCTGGTGCGCGAACACCATGCCGGCGGGACGCGCCGACCGGATGTCGACCTTCACCGGCCACAGCCGGTGCGGCGCCCATGGCCCCTCAATCGACGGCGCGTGCAGCAGGCACAGATTGTCGTGGGTGCCGACATCCAGATCGGTGCAGGCCAGCCAGTAGCGGCCGTCATGCCGAAACAGCGTCGGATCGGCGAGGCGCAGATGCGGGGCAGGGTCCGCCACCGGCTCCAGCACGCCATCGTTGCGCAGCCGGTAGATGCGCGTCTCGCCGCGCCCGGTTGACTCCGGTACGCAGAATACTGTGTCCTGCTCCTGCAGCGTGCACGGATAGGAATGGTGGGGACCGTCATCCAGAATGACCTGCGGCGGGCGCGGGCCCGGTTCGACCGCCACGATGCGGCCGATGCCGCCGCGGGCCGGCATCTCCTCGCACAGGATGCGCCCGGTTCCGGGCCATGGGAACGGATCGGCCAGATAACGGTCCCCTGCGGCGACATTGCGCCAGCTGACGGTGCCAAGCCCGGCGCCGCCCAGAACGTCGTCGATGGACGCGGTGGACTCACCCAGGCTCCACCATTCCGTGCTCAGCCGCTCATGCCAGCGGGCGTGCTGGTAATCCAGCCAGCCGCCCCGGCCCTTCGGCATGGCCGGCGCCGCGGCGGACGGGCCGCGTGCCCGGTCCAGCGCGGCATCGCGAATGAAGCGCATGGCGATGCGGTCCAGGGCCGAGCGAAAGGCATCGCGCGGCCCGCGTGTGCCGATCGTGGCTTCATCCAGGATTTCCGGCGCGGTATTGCCCGGCTTGTAGCACACCAACCTGACCGTCACCGCATAGGGCGGCCGGTGCCAGATACGGCCGAGGAGCCCGGGCCGGTTCAGTGGATCGCCGGCGGCGGTTTCGCAGCGCCACAGCAACGCGTCGCAGGGTGGTGAGCAGGCGGGCTCCAGGCGCGGCACGATGGTGTCCGTCAACGCCGGATCAGCCAGTGCGGCGTCGACGATTTCGGACCGGTCTATGCCGGCGATAACGACGACGCGCGGCGTGGCGCGCCGCCGTGGCAGGAAGTTGGCCTCCGCCCACTCGGAGGATGCGCTGGTGGCAGTGTGCATGTCAGTGGCGGCTCAACCAGCGGGGTACGATGCTGCGTTCGCGGTTCAGCACCACGCCGACGGTTTGGCCGCCCAGACGCTCCAGCAACGCCTTGGCATTCTCGATCTCCCATTGCCGCGTCCGGCCGGCGGCAACCACCAGCACCGAACCGTCGCAGTAGCGGGACACCGCGGCGGATTCCGGCGCATCGGTCGGCGGCGTGTCCAGTACGATGACCGGGTGATTGGTCCGCAGCATATCCAGCATCGATTGCAGCCGGTCGCCACCCAGGGTCAGCAGCGGGCGTTCACCCGGGCCGAGACGGGCCCATAGCAGGTTCTTGGCATCGCGGGCCGGGGCCATGGCTTCGGACAGCGGCAGGCCGCTGCGCAACGCGTCGAAAAGCGTGCCGTTTGCCGTTGGTGCGGCCTTTCGTCCCCTGGCTGCTGGCGGCGGATTGCAGTCGATATAAAGTACCGGCTGCGCGCAGTCGTCGGCCGCGACCCGCGCATAGCCCGAGGCAACGGTGCTGGCACCAGTGCCAACCGTTGGCGAAATGAATTGCACGACCAGCGGCATGGCGCTGGTGCGTCTTGCTTCGATCGCAAAATAAAGTTGCACAAATGAAGGATGGTGGCGGGATATTGCGCCAATCCCGATCCGGGCTGGCGCAACAGCGTGCTCCTCGGCCGCGGCGGGAACCGGCGCGGGCTTACGAAGGATCGTCAGCTCGGGGTTAGATAGCCTGTTCACGTTGGCGTGCTCCAATTCTGGTCCGGGCCCTGATCGATGTGATTGCCCAAGCTTTCGGTCAGTAGCGTAGAGACGTGTGCAACCGAGCCGAAATCAAAACGCATTGTCATCGGCAAAAACCAGCCTGGCCGTTCGCCACAAAATCTTGAGGTCAAGGGCGAGAGACCAATTCTCGATGTAGTACAGATCGTGGTTCACGCGGTGCACGATCTTGTCCACAGTGTCCAGGGCCCCGCGGTAACCATGCACCTGCGCCCAGCCGGTTATTCCGGGTTTGACACGATGGCGTGAGGCATAGACGGGCACCGCTTCCTCCAGCGCCATCCCGCCCGCGGTAGTCGCCAGCGCGTGGGGTCGCGGTCCGACCAGGGACATATCGCCCCTCAACACGTTCAGCAGCTGCGGCAGCTCATCCATGCTGGTCTTGCGCAGCCAGGCACCAACCTTGGTGACACGCTTGTCGCCGCGAAACGCCTGCAGCGTCGCGTCGGCGTCCGCGAGGTGGGTATACATCGAGCGAAATTTCAAGACTTCTATCACACGATTGTTATAGCCGAGCCGCCGTTGCTTGAAGAAGACGGGTCCTTTCGATGTCAATTTGATCGCCACGGCGATCGCCAGCATCACCGGCGATATGAACAGCAGCACGCCGGCCGACAGAACCACATCCTCGGCCCGCTTGACAAAACCGCGCCAACCATCGATCGGCCGATTGCAGGCCACCAGCAACGGCAGGTTGTCCAGCGAGCGTTCTGCCCGCCGTAGCGGCAGGTTCAGCACATTCAGGCCGGGATAGACATACACATCGACCGGAGCCATCGAAATACGGTGAATAATCGCGCGGATGCGATCGGCCTCGGTCCATGGCAGCGCCACCAGCACCGTATCGACGGCATCCTGACGGATCATCCGTTCCAGCGCGTCGATGTCGCCGAACAGTGGCAGGCCCAGATAGGTGTCCCGCGATCCCAGTTCCGACGTGTCGGCGTGGGAAACAAGGCCGATGACATCGAAGCTGCGTGGCGCGCCGGCGCGGATGCGCAGCACGAGATCCGCGATCGAGGCGGCCTCACCGATGATCACGGTGCGGTTCAACGGGGCTGGTCCCGCGTGCAGGCGCTGGCGCAGCAGGCGGCCGGCGATGACGCCGGACAGGCCAAGGGCCAGGAAGACCGGCAGCCAGGGTCCTTGCAGTGTTTCAGTCATGCGGCCGACCGCCGGCAGGTGTACCGGCCCGGCGATTGCGCCGAGGCAGAACACCGCGAGGGTGCCGACCGCCACGGCCTGCAGCCAGGCGAGCACCAGCTTGCGCCACGGCACCGTATGGCTCACGATCTCGAAGGGCGCATACAGGCCGCGTTCGGCAAAGCTGAGAATGGTGCAGATCGTCAGGCAGACGATGGGCAGCATGACCGGACCGATGGTCAGGCTGCTCGGCGAATCGAATAGCGCGTAGCTCAGCATCGCCGCACTGGCGGCGACGAAGGCGTCCAACCCGATCAACCCGATGGCCCGCAGTGCCAGCCTGGGCCGTGGTGCCAGGCGGTGTGCGTGAATGGGATCGGCCGCCGATAGGGAGGTGGCCGTCGAGACGATGTCGAGCGCAATATCGGGTTCAGCCATTCCTGGCATCAGCCTGTTCCTGTTCCCGTTAAGAAGACGACTTCGTATAGAAGGCGCATCCGGTTCGAACGGTCAGACAACCTGTCGGGGCCTAGACCGGGTGGGATGTCACGCAATGGGTGCCACCTGATTTCGTCGGACTGCACGCTTCCAGACCGCAGAACGGTCCCAGAAGCCTTTCGGACGTGTGCAAATTAGACACGCTTGGATGAGGTTCGAAACCAAACTCTGCGTGTACTCACGAAATATGAAACGTTACGGAATAGTTTTTAGACGATACCGGCCGGCGGCACGTGGGCGCCGCAAATGTGGCCGCCACATGACGGAATCGTTGCGGCGCGCAGATTCTATTGGGAATTATCAGTATTTGAATGACGATCCGACAAAATTGATACCCGTACTGCGAAATTGTATGGGCTTTCGAGACGGTGCGACAGGGGCAGAACGAAGCGATAATTGCCGCAATTAGTGCGCAGTCCGTTCCGTTTCGCTTGTCCCGCAGTGGCGGGATTGTGTAGGTCAGGCCGAACGGGCGTCTTCCAGGAAGCCCAGAAGCAGCCGGTTGACCTCGGCGGGCTGCTCCTGCTGCACCCAATGACCGGCCCCGGCGACAAGGTGACAGCCCTTCATGGCCGAGCAGGCGGTTGTTTGCATGCGGGCAATGGCGCCGGGGCTTTGATGGATACCCCAGTCCCGGGCGCCGGCGATGAACAGCGACGGAACGTCGATCGTCCGCCCGCTGAAGGCCTGCAGTTCGCGCAGGCCGACGCCGTGCGTGCGGCAGCGGTA
>DAICYU010000005.1:0-13119 GCA_027311485.1 Acetobacteraceae bacterium | reverse complement strand
GCAGCCACGCACAGTTCGCCACGGCCTCGGCCGGCGGCATCTCGGACGCGACGGTGTCGGCCATGCCGCGATCCAGATCCATGATGTAGTAGGTTGGCATGCGGGCCAGTTCCGACGCGGTCCAGCCCCGCAGCGGCACAGGGTTGTTACCCGCCCAGTCGCCGCTCTTGAAATGGAAATAGGCCCGCAGGAACGCGTGAACGCCCTGCCGGCAGCGCCACATGTCCGCGTTCGCCTCCCGCGTGGCGTAGAACCACTGGTAGTGCTTGCGCGGACGGTCGAGCGCCGCGAGGGCGCGGTGGATGTCGACGGCAATCGGGGCGTCCGGCGCCGGCGGGCCGGCGAACGGCGCACTCATCAGCACGACCGTGCGGAAGATATCCGGCCGCAGCAGGGCGCACCAGGCGGCAACCGATGCGCCGAAATCGTGCCCGACCACCGCGTTGACGGATGGCAGGCCGAGGACCGCCAGCAGGCCGACCATGTCGCGTACCAGGTTTGTCAGCCGGAAGGACGCGAGGTCGCCGTCATAGGCCGGGTCCCAGCCGGTTGTCCGGCCATAGCCCCGCTGATCCGGCGCGATGACATAGTATCCAGCCGCGGCCAGCGCCGGCATCACCTTGCGCCAGGAATAGGCGATCTCGGGAAAGCCATGCAGCAGCAGGACGCAGGGCCGGTCAGCCGAACCGGCCTCCAGCAGGTGAATGGACAGCCCATTGATATCGGGGATGCAGCGGGCGCGCACGCCCTGGGGCAACGGAGGGGAGTCCAGCGGATCGGGCATGCGGATACGCGCGCTTTCTTCTGATGCCATGACCAGCACGGGGTCTGGCAAGTTGGGTGGGGTTGGCAGTTGGGTACGCGGGTGGGCGGGCAGGGGCGATATGCTGCGGGTCGTCAGCCAGTTCAATCACCGACGCGGTCTTTGTCGGCTTCCCCAGCCTCGGGTTTCCCCAGCCGATGACGGGTACTGGGCGATAGAATGCCAAGGAAACTGCAGGTTGAAAAGATGGGGGAGGGCTACACCGACGCAGCGGCCGGCCAAGCTTGACACCGGCCTGGCTGTAACCCTTGATCGGTGAAAGAGTCAGCGGGCGGAGACGATGGGGCAGAAATCCAAGCTTGTCGGCAGCTTCCGGGAAGCCGTGGCCGACATCCCGGACGGCAGTACAATCGCGTTCGGTGGATTCGCCATGCCCGGCACGCCGTTCAACCTGATCAAGGCGCTGTGGGAGCAGGGCGCGAAGCGGCTGACCCTGGTTGCCAACACCACCGGCGGCGCCCAGCAGCCAAGAATGCCTGATATCGGCATGCTGGTGGAAAACGGCCAGGTGGCGAAAGTGATCTGCGCGTTCACCGCGGCAACGCGCCCCACCGACGTGCTGCCGTTCACCAAATATTATGAGTCCGGAGAGGTCGATGCCGAACTGGTGCCGCAGGGCACGCTGGCCGAACGCCTGCGGTCGGCCGGGGCGGGCATCCCGGCCTTCTACACACCGACGGCTGTCGGCACGGAGCTTGCGGCCGGGCGGGAGACTCGATTGATTGACGGCCGCGAATACCTGCTCGAATACGCGCTGAAGCTGGACTACGCCTTTATTAGGGCGCGAACATCGGATACTCTCGGCAACCTGCGGTTTCATCGATCGCAGCGGAATTTCAATCCGGTGATGGCAACCGCCGCCCGCTGCACCATTGCCGAGATCGACGAGCCGGTGCTGCCGGCGGGCAGCATCGATCCGGACGATGTGCATACGCCCGGCATCTACGTGCACCGACTGGTGCAGGTGCCGCCGGAACCCGAAGGCATCTGGCCCACCAGGCGGCAGGAGAAGCGCCGATGAGCGAGTCCAAATCCAAGGGCCTGAACCGCCAGCAGATGGCCGATCGGGTGGCGCGTGAATTTCAGGACGGCTGGATCGTCAACCTGGGTGTCGGCATCCCGACCATGTGCTCCAACACCGACATCGGCGACCGGGACATCACCTACCACTCGGAAAACGGCGTGATCGGCTACGGGCCGGTGGCGCCTGCCGGGCAGGAGGACCTGAACCTGGTGAATGCCGGCGGCCAGAACGTGACGCTGAATCCTGGCGCGGCGATGGTGCACCATGCCGACAGCTTCGGGGTGATCCGCGGCGGGCATATCGATGCCACGGTGATGGGGGCCTATCAGGTTTCGATGACCGGTGATTTCGCCAACTGGAAGCTGAAGGGGCAGAAGGGCGGCGGGATCGGCGGCGCGATGGACCTGGCCGCCTGTGCGAAGCGGGTGTTCATCATCCTGGAGCATGTGACCCGCGACGGCAGCCCCCGGCTGGTGGAAGCGTGTGACCTGCCGGTGACCGCCCGCGGCGTGGTGACCCTGGTGATGACGAATTACGGGCTGTTTGAGCCGACCGGCACCGGCTTCCGCCTGCGGGAGATCGCGCCCGGTCTGACGGTGGAGGAGATCCGCGCCGTGACCGGCGGCACACTGACAGTGGCGGACGGGCTGCGGCAGATCCCGACCGCATAGCCCGGCGCGATAAGGCACCCCAACCAACCACCCGGGCTGGCATTACCCTGGGCTGGGATAAACCAGGCTGGCATTTTGCGGTGCGTTGCCCGATTTTGCCGGCATGTTCGCCGAGACGATCTTTGCCGTCGCGTCCGGCTCGGTCCGGGCCGCCATCGCCGTCATCCGCATCAGCGGCCCCCGATCCGGGCCGGTACTGGCGGCGCTGTGTGGCGGCGCCTTGCCCGAACCGCGCCGCGCCACGCTGCGGCGCCTGCGGGACGCTGAAGCGGTGGTGCTCGACCATGCCCTGGTCCTGTGGCTGCCGGGTCCAGGCAGCTACACCGGCGAGGACAGCGCCGAACTGCATCTGCACGGCGGGCGGGCAGTCGTCGACGGCGTCGCCGGCGCGCTGGTCAGTGCCGGCTTGCGACCGGCTGAACCGGGGGAGTTCACCCGGCGGGCGTTCCTGAACGGCCGGATGGATCTGGTCGAGGCTGAGGCGGTGCATGACCTGGTCTCGGCCGAAACCGAGGCGCAGCGGCGGCAAGCCCTCCGCCAGCTCGAAGGTGCCCTCGGTGCGCTCTACCAGGACTGGGCCGACCGGCTGCGCGGCATCCTCGCCTATCAGGAGGCGCTGATCGACTTCCCCGATGAAGACCTGCCGCCGGAGGTCGAGGATCAACTGCTTGCCAGCCTCCGCGCTGTCCGCCACGCCATCGCCGCGCATCTGGACGATGCCGGACGCGGGGAAAAGCTGCGGGAGGGGCTGTTCTTCGCCATCGCCGGCGCCCCCAACGTCGGTAAATCGACCTTGATCAACGCTCTGGCGGAGCGGGAGGTGGCGATCGTGTCCGACATCCCGGGCACCACGCGGGATGCGCTGGAAACCAGGGTGGTGCTGGGCGGCGTGCCGGTGACTCTGGTCGATACCGCCGGGCTGCGGAAGACGACCGACTCGATCGAGGCAGAAGGGGTACGCCGGGCGCTGGCGCGGGCACGGGACGCTGATGTGGTGCTGGCGGTGGTGGAGGCCGGGTCACCGCCCCCGTCCGATCTGCCGGATGGCGCCTTGCTGATCGCCAACAAGGCGGACCTGGGTCGCCCGGGACCGGACGGTGCGCTACGCATCAGCGCCCGCACCGGCCTGGGCATGGACGCGCTGCGCGCTCGGCTGGCCGATGCCGCGCGCCGCATGACGGAAACCGCCGGGCCGCCGCCGCTGACCCGCGCCCGGCATCGCTCGGCATTGCTGGAGGCCGCCGAACGGCTGGCCGCAGCAGAGCAGGCGCCGTTGCCCGAGCTGCGCGGCGAGGATTTGCGGCTGGCGATGCGGGCGCTCGGGCGGATCACCGGCCATGTCGGGGTGGAGGATATCCTGGATACGGTTTTCTCCCGCTTCTGCATCGGTAAGTAGCTACTCGACAGCGGCCCGCAGGCCGGCACCGGCGGCCAGCGGGCACAGCGGCACGGCGGCGGCCAGCATCGCGGCCATCAGCAGCAGATGCGGACGCGGTGAGAACCCGCCGGCGGCGGCATCGGCGGCGGCGGCGCCGAAGATCAGCACAGGCACCACCAAAGGCAGGATCAGCAGTGGCAGCAGCACGCCGCCGCGCCGAGCGCCGAGGACGATGGCGGCGCCCATGGTGCCGAACAGGGACATCAGCAGGCTGCCAATCAGCAGGCCGAGCAGCAGGGCCGCCATGCCGGCATCGGGCATGCGCAGCATGATGGCGACCGGTCCGGCGGCCAGCAGCAGCGGCAGCCCGGTGGCCAGCCAATGGGCCAGGGCCTTGGCCCCGGCGATGGCGGAGGCTGGCAGGCCGGACAGCAGCAGCAGGTCGAGCGACCCGTCCTCGAAGTCGGCGCCGAACAGACGGTCGAGCGGCAGCAGGCTGGCCAGCAGGGCGCATACCCAGACGATGCCAGGCGCGATGCGCGACAGCATCTCCGGCCCCGGTCCCAGGGCAAAGGGGAACAGGGACGCGGTGGCCAGGAAGAACAGGACCGCGGCCAGGGTATCGGCCCCGTGGCGCAGCGACAGGCGCAGGTCGCGCGCCAGGACAGCCCAGAACGCGTGCATCAGTGCAGCCGGAATTCGGCGGTGTCCGCCATCGGCAGGGGCACGTGGGTGGCGGCCACGACGATGCCGCCCTTGGCGCGATGTGCGGACAGCAGGGTGCCGAACCGTTCGATCGACGCGGTGTCGAGGCCCAGGGTCGGCTCATCCAGCAGCCAGAGCGCGGCGCGGGACAGGGCCAGCCGCGACAGCGCCAGGCGCCGTTTCTGCCCGGCGGACAGCATGCGCGCGGGAAGTTCGGCCAGCGGCGACAGGTTCAGCGCCTGCAGCGCGTCCGCCACCGAACCGCCGGAGATGGCGGCGGCGAAGTGCAGGTTTTCGGCGACGGTCAGGCCCAGCTTGATGGCGTCCTGGTGGCCCAGATAGGCGACTCGGGCGCCATGGTCGGCAAGGTCGGCCAGCGCGTCCTGCCCATCCCACAGCACCTGGCCGGCGACCGGGCGGACCAGCCCGGCGAGCAGGCGCAGCAAGGTGGATTTGCCTGATCCGTTCGGGCCGGCCAGCACCAGGGCGCCGCCGGCCGGGATGGTGAAGGAGATATCCCTCAGCACCAGGGTTTCGCCGCGGAACACCGCGGCTTCTTGCACAGTCAGCACATCGATCCCTACGTCGCGAGGCCGGTGGACGATCACCGGCCGGTGTGGTTAAAGCCCGCCGTCGTGAATATTTCATCAGCGGCGTGCACTCCACCCCACGTCGCCACAACGGAAGGCACTCCGTAAGCCGGAGCGAACAAGGCGCATGACCGCAGTCGGACAGGATACCCTGAAAACCCGCCGCACCCTGAAAGTGGAAGGCAAGGAGTATGATTACTTCTCCCTGCCCGAGGCGGCCAAGACACTCGGCGATATCGCCCGCCTGCCGGTCAGCCTGAAGGTCCTGCTGGAAAACGTGCTGCGGTTTGAGGACGGGCGTAGCTACAAGGTGGACGACGCCAAGTCGGTGGCGGGTTGGCTGGAAAAGGCAAGCTCCGCCCGGGAAATCCCGTTCCGTCCGGCGCGGATCCTGATGCAGGATTTCACCGGCGTTCCCGCGGTGGTCGATCTGGCGGCGATGCGCGACGGCATCACCCGGCTGGGCGGCGACCCGCAGAAGGTGAATCCGCTGATCCCGGTCGACCTGGTGATCGACCACTCGGTGATGGTGGACGTGTCGGGCACCGCGGACTCGCTGCAGAAGAACGTGGACATCGAATTCGAGCGCAACGGAGAGCGTTATCGATTCCTGCGCTGGGGCCAGGATGCGTTCAGCAACTTCCGCGTGGTGCCGCCGGGCACCGGCATCTGCCATCAGGTGAATCTGGAATATCTGGGCCAGACGGTCTGGACCAGCAGCAACAACGGCCGTGAGATCGCCTATCCGGACACGTTGTACGGCACCGACAGCCACACCACGATGGTGAACGGCCTGGGCATCCTGGGCTGGGGTGTCGGCGGCATCGAGGCGGAGGCGGCTATGCTTGGCCAGCCGATCGCCATGCTGATCCCCGACGTGATCGGCTTCCGGCTGACCGGCAAGATGCCGGAGGGTGCGACCGCCACAGACCTGGTGCTGACGGTCACGCAGATGCTGCGCAGGAAGGGCGTCGTCGGCAAGTTCGTGGAATTCTTCGGCCCAGGCCTGGATGATCTGGGGCTGCCGGATCGCGCGACGATCGGCAACATGGCACCGGAATACGGCGCGACCTGCGGCTTCTTCCCGGTGGACAAGGTGACGCTGGACTACCTGCGGTTGAGCGGGCGTGACACCCACCGTATCGCCCTGGTCGAAGCCTACCTGAAGGCGCAGGGCATGTTCCGTGAGCCCGGGCAGCCCGATCCGGTGTTCACCGATACGCTGGAACTCGACCTGTCCACCGTGCAGCCGTCGATGGCCGGGCCGAAGCGGCCGCAGGACCGGGTGCTGCTGAAGGATATCTCCGCCTCGTTCAACGCCGACCTGACAAAGGGCCTGGGCGTGCCGGCGAACGACGTGGGCAAGTCGGTCAAGGTCGAGGGCAAGAACTACGAGATCACCCATGGCGACGTGGTGATCGCGGCGATCACGTCCTGCACCAACACTTCCAACCCGTCGGTGCTGGTGGCCGCCGGGCTGGTGGCGCGCAAGGCGCGGGCGAAAGGGCTGACGCCGAAGCCGTGGGTGAAGACCTCCCTGGCGCCGGGATCGCAGGTGGTGACCGAATACCTGGAGAAGTCCGGGCTGCAGGCGGACCTGGACGCGATCGGCTTCCAGACGGTCGGCTATGGCTGCACCACCTGCATCGGCAACTCCGGCCCGCTGGATGACGCGATCGTCGATGCGATCGAGGACAACAAGCTGGTCGGCACGGCGGTGATCTCGGGCAACCGCAACTTCGAAGGCCGCGTGCATCCGAACGTGCGGGCGAACTACCTGGCGTCCCCGCCGCTGGTCGTCGCCTATGCGCTGTTCGGCAAGGTGACGCAGGACATCACCAAGGAGCCGCTGGGAATCGGGTCCGACGGGCAGCCGGTGTACCTGAAGGATGTGTGGCCGACGAACAAGGAAATCGCCGACGTCATCGCCTCCAGCCTGTCGCGCGACCAGTTCCTGAAGCGCTACGGCGAGGTGTTCACCGGCCCGAAGCAGTGGCAGCAGATCGAGGTGGATGGCGACAGCGCCACCTATCGCTGGTCGGACGGCTCCACCTACGTGAAGAACCCGCCGTATTTCGAAGGGATCACGATGGACCCGAAGCCGGTCGGCGACATCACCGGGGCGCGCATCCTGGCCGAACTGGGCGATTCGATCACGACCGACCATATCAGCCCGGCGGGCTCGATCCGGAAGACCTCGCCGGCGGGCGAATACCTGGTGCAGCGGCAGGTGACGCAGGCCAACTTCAACAGCTACGGCGCGCGGCGCGGCAATCATGAGATCATGATGCGCGGCACCTTCGCCAACATCCGCATCCGCAATGAGATGCTGACGAACGTGGAAGGCGGCTACACGAAGCACCTGCCGTCCGGGGAGCAGATGCCGATCTATGACGCGGCGATGCGCTACAAGCAGGAAGGCGTGCCGCTGGTGATTTTTGGCGGCAAGGAATACGGCACCGGCTCCTCCCGCGACTGGGCGGCGAAGGGCACGTTCCTGTTGGGCGTGAAAGCGGTGATCGTGGAGAGCTTCGAGCGTATCCACCGCTCCAATCTCGTGGGCATGGGCGTGCTGCCGCTGGTGTTCAAGGAAGGCATGGACCGCAAGAGCCTGGGTATCACCGGCGAGGAGATCATCGACATCCAGGGGCTGGACAAGATCACCCCCCGGATGGAGCTGTCGCTGGTGATCCATCGCCCGGATGGCAAGGTGGAGACCGTTCCGGTGATCTGCCGCATCGATACGGTGGATGAAGTGGCCTACTACCAGCACGGCGGCATCCTGCAGTACGTGCTGCGCGGCATGGCGAAGGCGGCCTGATCCAAACGGCTTTGGCGGGCCGGTGCACTATCGCAACCGGTCCGCTGCCCTGCCGCCTCTGTGATCCTGGTTTGGCCGTCATGCCTCAGATGGCCGGCGACCGAGAGGGGCGGGCGACACGATTGACGCCGGCGGGTTGTTCCCGTCGGCGTTTCTTATTCCGATGGCTGCTTATATATAATGGAACGATGCCACGGCATTGACGGTTGCGGCGAAGTGGCATAGGCCGTGCTCCACCGCTCACCGGGTTTCCGCTGAAATGGTCTGTTTTCGTTCGTGGCGGCAGCGATCGGAGCAGTATTTTACTTCATCCCAGACCTGCTTCCATTTTTTGCGCCATACAAACGACCGCCCGCAGGTTGCGCATATCTTTGTCGGCAAATCGGACTTTTTCCGCATGGACTGCCTCGCACCGGCATCAGTTGTGTACGCTTGACTTTGCGCGCGGCCGCCGCGCCAACCCCGCGTTTACCGGTCAACGCAAGCGCCCCCCGATATTACGAAGCGAAGCTGGCGTTGACCGCCGTTGCGTCAAGCCGGCAGGATTGCGGGTGATCCCACGGATTGTGCCGCCCGTGCCGCAATGCGGTCGGTGCGCAGGGCCGCTTCCTGCTCTCGCCGCGTCGCCTTTTCAGCACGGCGTTCGGCGGAGCGGCGCTGCTGGCGCGACAGTCCGATCCCGGGAACGGGCGCCGCAAGGCCGCTTCGGGTTCCAAGGCCCGTCCCGATCGCGTTACGGACAAAGGCGAGCAGATCGGGCATCTGACTGGAGTCCGGCATCATGACCGGTTCTGCGGCGAAACCGCCCACTTCTTCCGTGGAACGGCCCGTCCGCAACCGGTCCAGGGCTTTCTGGCACTGCAGCGCCGCCCGGTTCAGCGCATTGGCGCTGCCGTTCAGCCGCAGCACTGCCTTCACATCCAGCCCCGGCGTCGCCGCCCGGCTGAGCGCATCCAAGGCGCGCACGCTGAACGCAATGGCCAACGCGGCCAGCCGCACCTGTTGATCGGTGGTGACGCCATACGACTGCAACGTTTCGCTGGCGGCCTGTCGTGCCAAGCGGATGTCATCACCGGCTTCTTGCAGGAACAGCGGCGCCAGGAAGGACAAAATGTTTTCCAGGGCAGGTGCGATGATCGGCTGCATGGCGGATGCCTTTTTGTACGTCAGGAACGTTTGTGCTTCTTACATCAGGTGCCGGGAATGTTCAAGAACATAATAGGAACGTAGGTGGATGATCATGCCGAACCAATGCGCAATCCCCGCCGGCACCTTTGTCGACGGCCCGCGTTGAGGGCAGTGACAGAGGTGAGATAAATCCATGCCCAAAGCCGTTATTTTCGATGTGGACGGGACGCTGGTCGATTCCGTCGACCTGCACGCTCGTGCCTGGCACGAAGCCTTCGCCGATTTTGGCTTCAACTTTGACACTGGCAGCATCCGCGGCCAGATCGGCAAAGGCGGCGACCAGCTGATGCCGGTATTCCTTTCGCCGGAAGAACTGGACAAGCACGGTGCCGCCATCGACCACCACCGCTCGGCCTTGTTCAAGGATCGCTATCTGCAGCAGGTGCGGCCGTTTCCGGCGGTGCGGGATTTGTTTCAGCACGTTCTGCATGACGGCAAACGGGTGGCGTTGGCGTCGTCTTCCAAGCAGGATGAACTGGAACACTACAAGCGCGTCGCCAATATCGGCGACCTCGTCGAAGCGCACACCACGTCCGAGGATGCGGAACAATCCAAGCCGCAGCCGGATATTTTCCAGGCGGCGCTGCAACGGCTGCCGGGTGTTGCGGCGCATGATGCCATCGTGATTGGCGACACGCCGTATGACGCGCAGGCCGCGGCCAAGGCGGGCATACGCACCATTGGGCTGCTGTGCGGGGGCTTTGCCGAGGACGATCTGCGGAAGGCCGGCTGCATCGCCATCTATCGTGACCCGGCCGACCTGCTGGCCCGTTACGCGGACTCGGTGCTTGCCCGTTAGCGCCGTCCGCACCGGTCGTGCGGGCCTTTCCATGTGATCGCATGATTCACAGCCTGTCGGCGTTCCGCCCAGGCCGATCACGGTGAACCAGGCCTGACCGCGTGGTTCACGGCCTGCCGGCGTTCCGCCCAGGCCGATCACGCTGTATGCTGCCCGGAAAACGCAGAGGAGGCTGCCATGCCGGCAAACGGCCGTGTCGTATTCGGGCAAATGGAGGAGGTGCGCTTCGGCGTGCCAGCCGCGCAAGGGGTTGCTGAACAGGCAACGCGCCTGGGTGCAGAACGCGTGTTCCTGATGGTCAGTGGCACGCTGAACCGGCAGACGCAGGCGATCGAGCAGGTGCGGCGGGCGCTGGGCAATCGGTGTGCCGGCGTGTTCGACGCCATGCCGGCGCATTCGCCACGGTCCGCGGTCATCGCCGCGGCGGAACAGGCGCGCGCTGCCGAGACGGATCTGATCGTAACGGTCGGCGGCGGGTCAATCACCGATGCCGCGAAAGCGGTGCAGCTTTGCCTGGCGAACGATATTCGCACACTGGAGGCAATCGACGCGCTGCGCGCGGTAAACGGCGCGCCGCCACCCGGCCTTAATCCTCCGACCGTGCGGCAGGTGAGCGTGCCGACAACGCTGTCCGCCGGGGAGTTCAGCGGCATTGCCGGCGTCACCGATGAGCGGACGCGGGTGAAGGAACTCTTCCGGCATCCCCGGATCATTCCGGCGGCGGTGATCCTAGATCCCGCGATCACCGTGCACACGCCGGAATGGTTGTTCCTGTCCACCGGCATCCGCGCCGTGGATCACTGTGTGGAAGGCGTCTGCTCGAAGGAGGCCAACCACTATGCCGACGCGCAGGCGTTGCGGGGCCTGTCGTTGCTGACCAGCGGGTTGGCGCGCGTCAAGGCCAACCCGGCCGATCTGGACGCGAGGCTGGACTGCCAGATGGGATCATGGCTGTCGATGGGACCGCTGGCCAGCGGCGTGCCGATGGGGGCCAGCCACGGCATCGGCTACGTCCTGGGCGCGGTGTTCGACGTGCCGCATGGGCATACGTCCTGCATCATGCTGCCGGCCGTGATGCGCTGGAATCATCCCGCCAACGCCGCTCGGCAGGCGCTGGTGGCGGCGGCAATGGGCCAGCCGGAGGCTGCGGCGGGCGATCTGCTGGATCGTTTCATTGCCGGACTGGACATGCCGCGCAGCCTGTCGGCGGTGAATATCGGCGCCGATGCGTTCGACAGGATCGCGCGCGATGCGATGGGCACGCCGTGGGTGCCGCGCAATCCCCGCCCGATCGGCGGACCGGCGGACGTGCGGGAGATTCTGGAGCTGGCCGCTTAAAGCATGATCGCCTGAGGCTGAAAGCCGGAAGGCGTGAATCATGCGAGAAAGCAAAGATTTTTGAAGCATGATCGCCTGAGGCTGAAAGCCGGAAGGCGTGAATCATGCGATCACGCCCCGGGCGGCGGGTCGCAGCCCTGGACTGTATCGACAGCGGTCTGACACATTGTCTCGTTGACGCATGCGAACCGCGCGGCGCGCCGGTTCTATTCGGCCTGCGACAGCGCGTATGTGGTGCTGGCGTGGGAGATCAGGCGGCCGGTGGCTTCCTCGGTGATCCGCACCTCGGCGGTGAACAGCCGGCGCCCGGCGCGCAGCGTTGTGGCGACGGCCAGCAGCGGCAGCCGCATGGCCGGACGGAGAAAGTTGATGGTCATGTCAACGGTGACTGCGGCTTCGTCGCGCCGGGCCGCCAGGATCAGCGCGTAGGTAGCAACGTCGGCCAGCGCAAACTGAACCGGGCCGGCGATGCTGCCGCCTGGGCGCGTCACATGGGGGTTTTCAGTCAGCCGGACCGCACCGCGTTCGGCACTGGCCTCGATCACATCGATGTTGAAAAGCGGTACGAGTGGTAAACCTTGCTCGATATGCTGGCGAATGTGGTCCAAAGTCCACGTTGCATCCTGTGTGTCCAACCCTACCATCCTGTCACGTGAACCGGCCCAACGCGCCACTATAATAGAAACGGCGTGCGGTTCCCAACGCGGAGATTTCTAAGAATGCCTTTCAAGGTCCAGGTCGGCCCGCCGCAGATCGCCATTCATCAGGCCATGACTGTTCTGGTGACCGAGCCGGACGGCCAGATCAACTGGCCCAGCGACAAGGGACTTTATTTCTTTGATACCAGGGTGATCAGCGCATGGTCGGTGTATGCGAACGGCACGCCGTGGGACCTGCTGAATGGCGGCGCGGTCAATTTCGATGCGGCGCGGATTTTTCTGACCAATCAGGCGTTCCTGACCGAGGACGGCCCGATCAAGGCGCAGACGCTCGCTTTCAGCCTGGCCCGAGTGATGGGGCAGGGCCTCCACGAAGACCTGGATATCACCAATCACGGTCAGAAGCCGATCCGGTTCAATCTGGAAATCGCCGTTCGCAGCGATTTCGCTGATGTCTTCGATGTAAAGTCCAAACGTGACATCCGCCGCGGCCACATCAATTCCGAATGGTCGGAGGCTCGGCAGACGCTGCGCACCACCTACCGCAACGTGGATTTCCATCGTGCCGTTGCGATTTCGGTCGGCAGGACCGATTCCCGCGCCGTGTTCGCCAACGGGCGGCTGAGCTTCGAGGTCAAGCTACCGCCCGGCGGCACCTGGCACTGCTGCCTGCTGTATGAATTCGCCGACGGCGACAAGCGCTACCACGCTCCGCATGACTGCGCCGAACATGCCGCGGATTCGTCGCATGCCAAGGCGCACGAGGACTGGCGGCGCACGGTGCTGAAGCTGCACACCAGCAACGATGAGTTCCATCGTTTCTATCATCAGGCGATCGACGACATGGCAGCACTGCGTCTGCCGCTGGAGGGCACCGACCACATGGTGTTCCTGCCGGCGGCCGGGCTGCCATGGTTCATGGCGCCGTTCGGCCGCGACAGCCTTATCGTCTCGTTGCAGAATATACTTGTGTATCCCGAATTCGCCCGCGGATCGCTGGACATACTGGGCCGCTGGCAGTGCAAGGAACGCGATGACTTCCGCGACGCGGAACCCGGCAAGATCATGCATGAGCTGCGCTATGGCGAGCTGGCGCATTTCAAGCTGATCCCGCACACGCCGT
>DAICYU010000059.1 GCA_027311485.1 Acetobacteraceae bacterium | reverse complement strand
TTGGCTCGGTGCTGTTGCGCCCGCCTGGTCCTGGTTCCAGGACAACGCGTCGTTGCTTGAGCAACGCCGAACGTTGCTTTTGCATATGCGCGCGGTTGTGGAGACCTTGCCGGCGCTGCGGGACGCGGCGGAGGCCGGACGCACCCGAAGCGATTCGAGCGCGAAGGCGTTCATGCCAGGAGCGAGCGATGTGGTCGCCGCGGCTGACCTGCAGGAAAGTCTGCAGAAAATCGCATTGTCCGCCCGGGTCGGCATTTCCGCGATCGAGACGCAGCCCGTCAAAGTCATGCCGATGGTCCCGCCGGATCAAAGCCGGGTTAGGGATAAGGCTGGCCCAGGTGAACTTTGGCACAAGGTGGCGCTTCGGATCACCCTCAAGGCGCCCTGGCCGGCATTGATCGGGTTTCTGCGATCGGTTGAGCAACTGCCAACGCGTGTTTTCGTCGACGACCTGCACGTGCATTACGATGCGGTTGGGCCGCAGCCTGCCCTCTCACCGGTTCAGGCGTCCATGCTCGTTTATGGCTTCCGCGCATTGCCGGCCGGCCCAGGCACATGAAGGCAACCGGGCGGAACGGCACGATCGGGCTGAGCGTGATGCTGTTCCTTTTGTGCCGGACAATCAGCCTTGAGCTGGGCGTGGCAGCCGCGCCTGAGCCTGTCCCCGCGCATCACACTGCTCGCATACCGCCCGAGACAGAAGTGACCGTTGATCCCATGCAGGCTTCCCCGCACGCGGCATGGGTGGCTGACATCCTGTCGCGTCCATTGTTCAGTCCCGATCGGCGGCCGATGGAAACGGCCGCGGGCGTCGTGGGCTTGTCGCGGCTGACGGGAATCATCGTCGACGGCACGCGGCGTATCGCGATCTTTGCCGCTGGCCCCGGGGGCAAGCCGGTGACGGTTGAGGTTGGGTCGCGCATCGCCAGATATGACGTGCGGGCAATCAGCCATGCCGGCGTGACGCTTTTCGGACCTGATGGGCGATTCGTTATTCATCCAGCATTTGATGTCACCAGACCCTATGCCAGGACCCGGTCGCCAGGGCCCGCAGCACTGCTTAAATCCGATACGAAGTAGACCCGAACACCTTGTTTGGCTGGTGGGTGTCATGTCGTGATCCGGGGATCCGTAGTCGGGTAATGATCGGAAAAAGGTTAATTTGTTCAGCGCCATTTCCGTCGCGTCTTGTGGTTCCTGCAACGCGGGTATCCGTCACGGCATAAAAATTGTTATTGTATCCAACTGAGGCATTTCGTAAACGATCACGATCGCGTGTGCGATGGGTCGGTAACGAAAGATCCCTCCAATGGCAGAAGTCCGTTTCTATACCATACTAAGAATTCTTTGCCTTCTCCTGCTTGCTGTCTCCCGCCCAGGTGCGGCCCAAACCATGACGTCCTCGCCGCTGGAAATGACAACGGAACGCCCCGGAACCCGTCTGAATGACGTCTACTCGCCAAGGCTGATCTATCAGACGATCTACGGCCAGAAAGTCCTGGTTATATATTTTAGCGGATGGTATCAGACAAATCCGGACAAACCGCCGAACGATGCCATTTATCGCGCTGTATGCTCGGCCCCTAATGCCTGCGGCACTGTCCAGAAGGTCATTGATCCGGTCGCCGACAACATGGGCTCTGCCGCTTTGGTGAATAACCCGACAATCGTGGAGCTGCATAATTTCAGCCGACCTTATCTGGTCATGTACATGACCGGCGTGGCAGGTGACGACCGTAATGCCGCCTGGACGACGCAAAACAATAAGATCTACTATTCCATGTCATGGGCCGATGATGGCGTGAACTGGTCGGTGCCCCAGTTGCTGATCGACAGCGCGTGGCTACCAAGCGCGACGGTTGATGCCGATGGCAATGTTATTTTATATGCCAATACCAACTGGAACAACAATCCGTACTTCCTCGCACGTTGGAACCTGGGCCGAAGCGGAATCGCCGTGACCGCCCCGCAGCCGATCGTTGCAGACAACGAAGCCAACTACATTAATGTCGAAGCAAAGTACCGCCCGCAGATAGGCCGGTTCCAAATGGTCGCACAGCAGGTCACCGCCGGCTTCAACTCTGAGATCGATCTGCTGGAGAGTTTGGATGGTGTGAACTGGAACGTGCGGGCCGAGAACATAACGCCGCAGGGCATGACGCCGGGTGTGCACCCGGATACGAGCTGCTGGGTCTATTATGGAAAGGCGCCGCAGATTTACCTGTCGAACATATTCCTCAAGGTCTGGTGCTGACGGCGCACCTCTCCGGATACATGTAGACAGCCCAGCGCGAATACGTACGGACCAGCCCATCCCAGACATATACGGATCAGCCCGTCCCGGGCGAGGGGGCGGGCTGCCGGCGTTGGTGGGCGTCCGGAATCCCGGTCGGCCCGCTTGCAATCGGCCAAGGTTTCCGCCATATCCCGGCCGCCGGCAGCGGGATACCCTCCCGTCTGCCGGTAATTCACACGCGGGGAGCCTTCCCTGGCCATCACTGGTCGGGTCCGGTGCCGAATGGCAACCCCCGCGGAGGTATTAACCGGACGACAAGGAAAGGATCTCGCCTATGGCGATGCCCGATTTCACGCTACGCCAACTTCTCGAAGCCGGCGTTCACTTTGGCCATCACACCCGCCGCTGGAACCCCCGCATGGCGCCGTTCCTGTATGGAACGCGCAATCAGGTCCATATCATCGACCTGCAGCAGACCGTCCCGATGTTGGACCGCGCCCTGCGCGCCGTCCGTGACGTGACCGCGGCCGGGGGCCGTGTGCTGTTCGTCGGCACCAAGCGTGCCGCGGCCGAACATGTGGCCGACGCCGCCAAGCGGTGCGGGCAGTACTACATCAACCACCGCTGGCTCGGCGGCACGTTGACCAACTGGAAGACCATCACCGGATCGATCAAGCGCCTGCGCCAGATCGAGGATCTGGTGGGCGGCGATACCCAGGGCCTGACCAAGAAGGAAGTGCTGGAAATCACCCGCGACAAGGACAAGCTGGAGCGGGCGTTGGGTGGCATCAAGGACATGGGCGGCCTGCCGGACATCCTGTTCATCATCGACACCAACAAGGAAAAGCTGGCGGTCGAGGAAGCGAACAAGCTGCACATTCCAGTCGTCGCGATCCTGGACAGCAACTCCGACCCGACCGGCGTCACCTTCCCGATACCGGGCAACGACGACGCGATCCGTGCAATTACGCTGTACTGCGACCTGGTCGCAGGCGCGGTGCTGGATGGCATCAGTGCTGAAATGGCGGCCAGCGGCGCAGATATCGGCGCGCGGGAAGAGTTGCCGATCGAGGCGCTGCCCGAGCAAGACGTGGAAGCCGAAGCCACACCTGCCTGACCTATATCCTGGAGACTCCCACAATGGCCGAGATTACCGCCGCCCTTGTAAAGGACCTGCGCGAGAAAACCGGCGCGGGCATGATGGACTGCAAAAAGGCGCTGACCGAGACGGGCGGCGACCTGGAAGGCGCGATCGACTGGCTGCGCAAGAAGGGCCTCGCAGCCGCCGCCAAGAAGTCTGGCCGCGTGGCGGCCGAGGGGCTGGTCGGCGTTGCCTCTGCTCCGCTGAAGGCGGCGGTTGTCGAGGTAAACGCCGAGACCGACTTCGTCGCCCGGAACGAGACCTTCCAGGCCTTCGTCGAGACTGTCGCCAGGATTGCGCTGGAGGTCGGTGATGATCTCGACGCGATCAAGGCCGCACAGTTCCCGGGCACCGGTCGGACCGTTGCGGAGGAACTGACCCACCTGATCGCCACGATCGGGGAGAACATGAACCTCCGCCGAGCAAAGGTGCTGAGCGTGAAGCAGGGCGTCGTTGCGACGTACATGCATAATGCCCTGCGTCCCGGCCTTGGCAAGATCGGCGTTCTGGCCGCGATCGAAGGCCCGGGCGAGCTTGATACGCTCGAAGTGCTCGGCCGTCAGGTCGGTATGCACGTGGCCGCAGCCCGGCCCGAAGCGCTGGAAGTCGACGCGGTCGATCCTGCCGCCCTGGACCGGGAACGCGCGGTGCTGACCGAGCAGGCACGGGTCTCCGGTAAGCCTGACAACATCATCGAAAAGATGGTGGAAGGCCGGATCCGGAAGTACTACGAGGAGGTCGTGCTGCTGGAGCAGGTCTGGGTGCACGATGGTGAAAGCCGGGTCCGCGCGGTGGTCAAGAAGGCCGGCGTTGCCCTCACTGGTTTCGTCCGTTTCCAGCTTGGCGAAGGCATCGACAAGCCGAAGGAAGACTTTGCTGCCGAGGTTGCCGCGACTGCGGGTGTTTGATCCCGCGGTTTACTGCCGCACACACGGTCACCTGCTCCCGGCCTGGTCCGCTTCTGCGGGCCAGCGACCGGCGCAAATTATCGTGTCTCAAATCGTGAACGATGGGATTCCACCCACGCTCGTTTATTCCATGGGATGCGGCCAGGGTGGCCTGAAATCCCATCAATTCAAGCTATCGCAGGCGGCTTGTTCCAAACGGGCGGTGCCACTAGGGTGCCGCCCGTTTTATACGGGCTGGACCGGCGCAGGAATCGCATGACACAGGCTGCTGTCTATAAGCGCGTTCTTCTGAAACTATCCGGCGAAGCGCTGATGGGCGGACGCGATTATGGCCTTGACAACGGTATGGTCAGGGCCATCGCCAAGGACATCAAGGACGTCGTCGCCATGGGTGTCGAAGTCTGCGTTGTCATTGGCGGGGGCAATATTTTCCGCGGCGTGTCGGCGGCTGCGTCCGGGATGGACCGCGCCCAGGCCGACTACATGGGCATGCTGGCAACGGTGATGAACGCGCTGGCCGTGCAATCGGCGCTGGAAAAGCAGGATGTGCCGACACGTGTGCAATCGGCCATCCCGATGGCTTCGGTCTGCGAGCCCTATATTCGGCGGCGCGCGCAGCGGCATATGGAGAAGGGGCGCGTCGTGATCTTCGCCGGCGGCACCGGAAACCCGTTTTTCACTACCGATACGGCGGCAGCGTTGCGTGCAGCCGAAATGGGATGCGATGCGCTTCTGAAGGGCACGCAGGTGGACGGGGTTTATTCCGCCGACCCCCGCAAGGTGGAAAACGCCGTCCGCTACGACCAGTTAACCTATCTGGATGTGCTGGCGAACGATCTGGCTGTGATGGATGCTGCCGCGATCAGCCTGGCCCGGGAAAATCACCTGCCTATTATCGTCTTTAACATCCATGCACCCGGTGCTTTCGCGCAGGTGATGCGCGAGGAAGGGGCATTTACCCGTATCCTGGAAGCTTAAGCCAAAGTTGGAGGCATCCTCATGGCCACCGCAGACCTGAACACGTTGAAACAGGACCTGAGTCGCCGGATGGACGGCGCGATGGAAACGCTGAGGCGCGAATTTGCCGGCCTGCGCACCGGCCGGGCTCATCCCGCCTTGCTGGACCCTGTCCGGGTAACGGCTTACGGCACGGAAATGCCGTTGAACCAGGTGGGCACCGTCGGCACGCCGGAACCCCGCATGCTGACCGTCCAGGTCTGGGACAAGTCGATGGTGTCGGCCGTGGAAAAGGCGATCCGCGATTCCGGCCTTGGCCTGAACCCCGCCGCTGACGGCATGCTGATCCGCGTTCCGATTCCCCAGCTGACCACCGAGCGCCGCAACGAGCTTGCCAAGATGGCACACAAATATGCCGAAGGTGCAAAAGTTTCGGTGCGTGGCGTCCGGCGTGACGGGATGGAGCAGATCAAGGGCTTTGAAAAGAAGCACGAAATCGGCGAGGATCTGGCAAAAACCTGGTCCGACGAGGTGCAGAAACTTACCGACCAGTTTATCAAAAAGGTGGACGAAGCGCTCGCGGATAAGGAAAAGGATATAAGGCAGGTTTGAAGCGAGATACCCCTAACGATGCCTGTCATCACCAAGCGGGCTACCGAAATTTTTAACCAATCCTCGCCACTGACGTCTCCGCTGGAGAGTTCGGAATTCGTCACCGGGGGCACGGCGCCCCAGGCTGGAGCCGGGGCCCAGTTGGTTCCGTTGCACGGCGGTGTTGATGAGCCGCCAGCGCATGTCGCCATCATCATGGACGGTAACGGCCGCTGGGCGAAATCCCGTGGCTTGCCGCGCATCGCCGGGCATCGCGAGGGGTCCCGTGCGGTTCGGCGCACCGTAGAGGCTGCGATCGAGTCGGGCGTTCGCTGGCTGACCATCTATGCCTTCAGCAGTGAAAACTGGCGGCGTCCGGTGACCGAAATTCTCGATCTGACCGGGTTGCTCCGGCGCTACCTGCGGACCGAGGTTGCTGAACTGAAGCAAAATGGCGTCCGGCTCCGTGTGATTGGTGATAGGACTCGATTCGACGTCGATATTCAGGCCGATATCGAAGCCGCCGAACGTGAAACTGCGGCCAATGGGCGGCTGAACCTGACGATTGCCCTGTCCTATGGTGCGCGGGCTGAAATCGCCGCCGCCGCGCGGGCAGCCGCTGCTGCGGTATCGGCTGGGATCCTCGACCCCGGCGAACTGAACGAACAGACCTTCGTGAAATTTCTGGCCACCGCGGGGATGCCGGACCCCGACCTGATCATCCGCACGTCGGGGGAGCAGCGGCTGTCCAACTTCCTGCTATGGAAGGCCGCCTATGCGGAACTGGTATTTCTCAACGTGCTCTGGCCCGATTTCGATCAGTCCCACTTTGCCGCGGCGCTTGCCGAGTTTTCCCGGCGCGAGCGCCGGTTTGGCGCTCGCGCCGACTGATTGGGCCGCAGGCAAGCCGCAGCATGAGATCTGAACCGGCCTTGTCGCCGCAGAGCCGGGCAAAAACCAAATGGGGTGATCTGCGGCCGAGGGTCCTGTCGGCGCTCGTGCTCATCCCGGTTGCGCTACTCTCGATCTGGATGGGGGGCTACACGTTCGCCGCCCTCGTGGCGCTGGCCGCCGTCGGCATGGCGTATGAATGGCTTGGCCTGTGCCAGGCCCGTGGTGATCTGCTTGCGGCGCTCCCGTTTGCCGCGCTGCCGGTCGCTGTCCTGCTGATCACCTGGGGCGCGATGGCAGCGGCGTTCCTGTTGCTGGCAGTGGCGATGCTGGTCAGCGCGGTGATGACCGGCGGCATCACGCTGCTCCGCCCTCTCGCGTTCGGGATTCCCTATCTTGGCCTTGGCGCGCTGGCTTTGGTGTGGCTGCGTCAGGCGCCGGCAGCCGGTCTGGCGAATGTGATCGGTTTACTGGTGGTGGTATGGGCGAGCGATATTGGCGCGTACGCGGTCGGACGAGCGTTTGGCGGACCGTTGCTGGCGCCGGCGATTTCACCAGGAAAAACCTGGTCAGGCGCGGTAGGCGGGCTTGCTGCGGCGGCAGCGATGGGCGCCTGTGCGGCTTTCGTGCTGGATGGCAGCGGCTTCGCGGTGTGGCGCTCTGTCGGCATCGCGATGCTGATCGGGCTGGTTGCCCAACTTGGTGATTTGTTCGAAAGCCGGTTGAAACGTCATTTTGGCGTTAAGGACTCGGGCGGGTTGATTCCAGGCCACGGCGGACTGCTGGATCGGCTGGATGCGTTGCTGGCCGCCGCCCCCGTCGGGGCGCTACTGGCGCTGGTCCTGGGACGTGGAGTAATCTTGTGGAAATGAACCTCGGCGAACCCGTATCCGGCCCGTCTGGAGCAATCCCGTCCAGAGCAATCTCGTCCAAGGCAATGCCGCTCGGGGCAATGCCGCTCGGGGCAATGCCGTCCGGGGCAGTCCCCTCCGGGACAGCGCGCACCATTACTGTTCTGGGCTGCACAGGCAGCGTCGGAACCCAGACGATCGAACTGCTGGCCAGTCAGCCGGACGCATTCCGCGTCCGCGCGCTGGTCGCGGGACGTAATGCGAAACTGCTGGCGGAACAGGCGGTGGCTCTGCGGGCCGAACTGGCTGTCGTTGCCGATCCTGCCGCCTATGCGGCTTTGCGGGATGCCCTGGCGGGCACTGGCATCGAAGCCGCGGGCGGCCCTGCGGCGGTGATCCAGGCCGCCGAGATGGACGCCGACTGGACCATGGCCGCCATCACCGGTGCCGCCGGTCTGGCGCCGACGCTGGCCGCCATACGTCGTGGTGCCTGTGTCGGGTTAGCGAACAAGGAAGCGCTGGTATGTGCCGGCGATGTCATGCTCCGCGCCGTCGCGATGGCCGGTGCGACGCTGCTGCCGGTCGATTCCGAGCATAACGCGATTTTCCAGTCCCTGGCCGACGGCAATCGCGGGGCGGTGGAAAAGATCGTGCTCACCGCGTCCGGTGGTCCGTTCCGCACCGCAAGCCTGGACGATATGGCCGCCGCCACGCCCGAGGCCGCTCTCAAACATCCAGTCTGGTCGATGGGTGCAAAGATCAGCATCGACTCCGCCACCATGATGAACAAGGGCCTCGAACTCATCGAGGCCGCTCGGCTGTTCGGCCTGGATGAGGCGGCCATCGAAGTATTGGTGCACCCGCAATCGGTTATCCACGGCATGGTTTACTTCCATGACGGTTCGGTCATGGCGCAGCTTGGCTCCCCGGATATGCGCATACCCATCGCGCATACTCTGGCCTGGCCGCAGCGTATGGAAACGCTGTCCCGCCGATTGGACCTGGCGGCCGTCAGCCGGCTGGAGTTCGCCGAACCCGACCTGATCCGCTTTCCAGCGTTGCGGATTGCGCGCGAAGCGTTGCAAGCTGGCGGTGGAGCCCCCACCATATTGAACGCGGCGAACGAGGTCGCGGTCGAGGCTTTCCTGCAACGGCGGATCGGCTTTCTGGATATTGCCGGAACCGTTGATCAGGTTCTTCAGCGCCTGGGCACCCCCAAGGCCGACTCGCTGGACGAGGTTATCGGTCTCGACTCACTCGGCCGCCGTACTGCGCAAGCTATCATTCCCGCCATCGCCGCATGACGGCGCCGACCCGAAAGCCCGAACCGTGCTGACCGCAATCCCTGATTTCCTCCGCAGTGCCCTGGCGTTTGTCGTGGTCCTGGGCGTGCTGGTCTTCGTGCATGAGCTTGGCCATTACCTCGCGGCCCGCTGGCGGGGCGTGATGGTGGAAACCTTCTCAATCGGTTTCGGTCAGGCGATCGTACAATGGACCGACCGGCACGGCACGGTGTGGAAGATCGCCTGGATGCCGCTTGGCGGCTACGTGAAGCTGCATGGGCAGGAACGGCCACAGGACGTGCCACCCGAAGTGCGGGCAAACTGGATCGACGGCAGAACGTTCCATGAAAAATCTGTCGGGTCGCGCGCCATCGTCATCGCGGCGGGTCCGGTCGCCAATTTCGTACTGGCCATGGTCGTGTTTGCCGGGCTGTTCATGGCGGTCGGCAAGCCGATCACTCTGCCGGTGGTGGGCGGGGTTATGCCCGACAGCGCTGCGGCGCGGGCTGGCTTGATCGCGAATGACCGCATCACGTCCATCGACGGACAGAAGGTTGCGACGTTCGAGGATCTTCAGCGTGTCATCACACGGCATCCCGACGATCGCCTGTCGATGACCATCGAGCGCGGCGGGAACCAGCTCACCCTTCCAGTGACCACGGGTTCCCACGAGGCGAACGGGCATAAGGTCGGACTGCTGGGCGTGCGGGGCGGCGTTGTCGAGTATCAGCACGTCAGCGTTCCAGCTGCACTCTGGGGCGGGGTTACGCAGACCTGGGCGATCACCTCCGAAACCTTCACCGGGTTGGCCCAGATGATCGGCGGTAGCCGCGGCACCGGCGACCTTGGGGGGCCGCTGCGCATTGCGCAGCTGTCCGGCCAGGTTGCGGAACTCGGGGTTGCCAGCCTCGTCTCGTTTATCGCCGTGCTGTCAGTGAACCTCGGCCTGATCAACCTGTTCCCCATTCCGGTGCTGGATGGCGGGCACCTGATGTTCTATCTGGCCGAGGCTGTGCGTGGCCGACCATTGCCACCGCGCGCGCTGGAATACGGGTTCCGGGCCGGACTGGCTTTGATTGCATGTCTCTTCGTTTTCGCCACGTGGAATGATCTGACGCATCTCGGGCTGTTCCGATGGGTGGCAGGCCTGATAGGATAGACGATCGAGGTGTGGTGGAAGCCGGGTGATGATCGTCCACACAGTATTCGTATGTAGCTGATTTAAAAGCGCTTCAAATAACGCGTGCTGCCTCACGCGCTCGCGAACGCGGCTACTAGCTTCAGCGGCAGGCCGTCGCTATGGTGCGCCGCGCGTACACCGCCGATTCGGGTGTCGACCGCTTCTTGAACGCTTGCGCCGCTTTGGGGGGACCAGCCTTTTGTTGACGAACCGTGCTGTGCGGCTTGTTGCCGCCTGCGTGATGCCCATGCTGGTCATTGGAACCGCCGCCGGTCAAAGGCCCACGCAACGAACCAGGGCGACCACCCCGTCCTCCCAGACCGCGCCGAGCGGCGTCATTACGGCTATCAAGGTCGAGGGTAACCAGCGTATCGAAACTGGCACGATTCTGTCGTACCTCCTGGTGCAGCCCGGCGATCAGTTCGATCAGGACCGGCTGGACCGCAGCCTGAAGACGCTATACGCGACCGGTCTATTCCAGGACGTTAGGCTGGGCCGCAGCGGCGATACGCTCGTGGTTCGCGTGGTGGAAAACCCGGTGGTCAACCGGGTCGCGTTCGAGGGCAACCACAAGCTTACCGACGATCAGTTGCGGTCCGATATACAGTTGCGGCCGCGCGCTGTGTTCACGCCGGCGCTGGCCGACGCCGACCGGCTGCATATCCTGGATATGTATGCCAAGAAGGGGTACTATGACGCGACGGTGGAGCCGCAGATCATTCACCTGGACCAGAACCGCGTGGACGTGGTGTTCCAGATCAATGACGGTGCTGCGACCCTGATCAGCAAGATCGTCATTAACGGGAACAAGGCCTTCAGCGAGGACCGGCTGGCCGAAGTGATCAACAGCCGTGAATCACGTTGGTGGCGTTTTCTGTCCAGCTCCGACCAGTATGAGCCTGAACGGCTGGCCTACGACAAGGAATTGCTGCGGCGGTTTTATTTGAAGAATGGCTATGCCGACATTCAGATCACCGATGCCAGTGCTGAACTGTCGCCTGACCGGAAGGGCTTTTTCCTGTCATTCACAGTGGATGAGGGCGCGCGTTATCGGGTTGGCAAGATCACGATCAACTCGCAGTTGCGCAATCTGACCCCGGCCCAGCTGAAGCCGACACTGCAGTTTGCCTCTGGTGATTGGTACGACGGCGATGCGGTCGGACGCACGTCCGACCTGATCGAGGAGGCAGTGCATAATCGCGGCTATGCGTTCGTTGAGGTGAAGCCGCGGGTCGAGCGGAACACCGAAAAGCATACCGTCGATCTGACGTTCGATGTCGGTGAAGGTCCGCGTGTTTATGTCGAACGCATCGACATCGTCGGCAACACCCGAACCCAGGACCAGGTCATCCGGCGGGAGTTCCGGCTGGCCGAAGGCGATCCATACAGTGCTGATCTGGTCCGGCGATCCAAGACGCGCCTGACCGACCTTGGCTACTTCCAGTCTGTCGATATCACGACGGCTCAGGGTTCGGCACCGGACAAGGCCATCCTGACTACGAACATCTCGGAAAAGGCTACGGGTGAGCTGTCGTTCGGCGGCGGTTATTCGACCGACGCCGGCGCGTTGATCGATGTGGGCCTGTCCGAGAGCAACCTGGTTGGAACCGGCATCAATGCCGGCATCAACGGAACGCTGGCGCAGTTTCGCAGTTCGATCGACGCGTCCGTCACCGATCCTTACTTCCTTGGCCGGAACCTAGTCGGCGGCGCCGATATGTTCCTGATCCAGACGCAGTATCTCGGCACCGAACCGTATGATGAGCGGCGTGCCGGTTTCTCGCTGCGCCTCGGATACGACTTCAATGAGCATCTGCGGCAGGTCTGGAGCTACTCGCTGGTCAATCGCGATGTGTTCAATATCCAGCCGTACGCGGGTATCTTCATCCAGAACGAAGCCGGCACGACCTTGCTGTCGCAGATCAGTCAGACACTGACCATAGATTATCGCGATAGCAAGGTGCTGCCGCATACCGGCTATATCATTGAAGGCGGCACCGACCTTGCGGGCATTGGCGGTGATGCGCGCTTTGTCCGTGGCAACCTGAATGCCGCCTACTACATCTCGCTCGAGCGCCTTCTCGGCAGTCCGGATTGGGGCCTTAAATTCGCCGGCAGTACGGGTTACATGGCACTGCTGCCGGGTGGGCGCGAAGAAATCATCGACCGTTTCTTCCTGGGTGGTGACAACCTGCGCGGCTTCTTCATTGGTGGTGCTGGACCGCACGATACCGTGTATGGCAGCCCACTGGGTGGGCGCTTCATCTGGACGCAGACAACCGAAATGCGCTACCCGCTGCCGGTATCACCTGACCTTGGCCTGACGGGCCGGGCTTTCGTCGATGTCGGCGGCCTGACCCAGGCCTCTTTCAGGAATGGGGGCGGCTGCACAGCCGCCGCGGGCGTAAGCTGCCAGATCGACGCATCGGCTGCGCCACGCGTCGGTGCGGGCGTCGGCATTTCCTGGCAGACCGCGTTCGGACTGATAAACGTTGACCTAACGCCGTTTGTGATCAAACAACCCGGCGATCAGACACAGCTATTCCGCTTTGGTTTCGGAACGAGGTTCTAGTGGCACATCGATCCCTTGGGTTCACTGGCGCGGCTGTCGCGCTGACGTTGGTGATGCAACCGCTTTCTGGATGGGCCCAGCAGTCGCCTAATGGCGAATGGTTCGTGCCTGGCCAGCCGCATACTGGGGCGCCCGCGCATGCGCCGGCACCACGGGCACCTGCTGCCCCTGCCGCCGCGCCCGGTGGCATCGCCTTGCCCGCTACAGGCGGGGCGGATCAGGCGGGCAACGCACCGCAGCTGCATGTGCAATTGCCGCCAGCGCCGGAAATCCCGCAGCTTCC
>DAICYU010000599.1 GCA_027311485.1 Acetobacteraceae bacterium | reverse complement strand
GCTTTTATTTGTCAAATTCCCCGCACGCAGTAATTGACGTCCTCCAAGCAATTCGAGATGGAAAGAAATGCGCTACCTCCTACCCCAGCAGAGAGCTGGAGAGCCGGCTACGCCATCGGGGTTGCGCCGCCAGGTGCCGGTCCCCGTGCACGGCGCGTCCACCAGTACGCGATCGAATGATCCCGCTCGGCGCTTGGCCCATTTATCGCCGGGCTCGACGAGATGCCGCTCCACATTATGCACGCCTGCCCGCCGCAACCGGCGCACCGCGCTTTCGAGGCGGGGGGCGGAAACATCGCAGGCAACGATCTGGCCACGGTTCTGCATCATCCCGGCCAGCGCCAATGTCTTTCCGCCTGCCCCGGCGCACCAGTCCACCACGCGCATGCCCGGTGCCGCGCCGGTCAGCAGCGCGATCAACTGGCTGCCTTCGTCCTGGATCTCCACCAGCCCGGACTGGAACGCCGGCCCGGCGGTCACCGGCCGCCTGCCATCGATGCGCAGTCCCCAGGGTGAAAGCGGCGTCGGCTTGGCGTCCCACCCCTCGGCGGCGAGGGCGGCGCGGGCTTGCTCGCGATCGCCCTTCAGCGGGTTCACCCGCAGATCGAGCGGCGCGGGTTCCGACAGGGCCGCCATCTCCGCCGGCAGCCGGTCGCCGAACCGCGCGACAAGGTGCGGCAGCAGCCAGTCCGGCACTTCAAAGCGGACCGCTTCGGGCATGGCCGGGTGATCGAGCGTATGCCCCTCCAGCCGACCGAGAATGGCAAGTTCGGCGCGATCGAGCGGTGGCGGCGCGAACTGACCACCGGAAAATGCCTGCGCCACGCCGGCTTTGGTCCACCCTTCCAGAAGCAGGGATGCCGCGAGCAGCAGCCGGGGCGTGTGGCGGGTTTCGCCCAGCCACCAGCCCAGCCGGCGGCGGGATCGCAGGATGTGCCAGACACGATCCGACACCGCGCGCCGATCACCCGAGCCGATGTAGCGGCGGTTGCGGAAGAAATCGCTGGCGACCGCGTCAGCCGGGCGTTTCGGCGCGCCTTCCACAATCTCCAGCAGGTCGATCGCGGCGGCGATCCGCGCCGCGGGAGTCAAATCGGAATGTCGGCCACTGCCGACTGAATGCGCAACACGATCATCATCGTCCGTTGAAACAAGCCGCGGTGGATACACCGGTTCCGCCATTTCCACCATGTGAACCCATTGTCGCCGACCCGTGAAGTCCCAGGCGCCGGTGCGACGGGGCGTGAATTCGATTGCCTTGCCGTCCAAAAAGCGCAAAGTTGCTTTCCGTATAGGTGAACTAGAATACCAATAGGGCAATACCGCTGCCTGATGCGGTGAGCAGGCGTGAACGCGCGCCGCCAAGGAAACAGCCAAGGAGCAGGATCGCATGGACGCGCTTTCCCATATGCCGCTGGAAACGATGCCGGTACCCGCGCTGCTGGATCGTGCAGTGGGGGCGTTCGGCGATCGGCCGGCCATGAGCTTCCAGGGCCGCCGCTGGACCTACTCACAACTGGGCAACCTGGTGGATCGCGCCGCCGCGGGTCTGCAACGGCTGGGCGTTAGGAAGGGCGACCGGGTCGGGCTGTGCTTGCCGAACACGCCGTATTTTGCCATGTTCTACTACGCCGCGCTGAAGGCGGGCGCCGTCGTCGTCAACTACAATCCGCTCTATGTGGCACGCGAACTGCGCGGCCAGATCGCCGATTCCGGGACCACGACCATGATCGTGCCGGACCTTGCGGCGATCTACCCGAAGGTGGCGGGGCTTCTGCCCGACAGCGGCCTGCAACGCCTGATTGTCTGCCCGTTCGCCGGCGTGTTGCCGGCCGTCAAGGGCATCGCGTTCCGCCTGGTAAAGCGCCGGATGGTCGTCCATCCGGTTTACAAAGACACTGTCATTCCCTTCAGCCGCGTCGTCACGCCCAGCGTTCGGCCGACGCCGGTGCCTATCGACCCATCTGATCTGGCGGTACTCCAATACACGGGAGGCACCACCGGGCAGCCCAAAGGGGCGATGCTGTCCCATGGCAAC
Source organism: Acetobacteraceae bacterium (assembly GCA_027311485.1). GTDB lineage: Bacteria > Pseudomonadota > Alphaproteobacteria > Acetobacterales > Acetobacteraceae > Rhodopila. Next base: position 899 of record DAICYU010000599.1, on the reverse strand, counting down.
CTGACGGTGAACGCGCAGCAGGTCCTGCACCACATGCCCAGCATGCAGCCGGGCGATGAACGCCTGATGGGCGTGCTCCCCTTCTTCCACGTCTTCGCCATGACCTCAGTGTTGAACTGCGGCGTTCTCATCGGCGGCGAGATCATCTTGCATCCGCGCTTCGAAATCGGCGCGGTGATGCGCTCGCTCGTCCGCGACAAGCCGACGATCTTTCATGCCGTCCCCACCATCTACAACGCTATCGCGAGCGAGGTGGAAAAGCGCAAGATCGCCATCCCCACCCTGCGCGCCTGCATCTCAGGCGGTGCGCCGCTGCCGGCGGAAATCCGGGAGCGATTCCAGAAGCTCACCGGCTGCCGGGTGATCGAGGGCTATGGCCTGACCGAAGCGTCCCCGGTCGTTGCTTGCAACCCGCCGGATGGAGAGGTGCGCCCCGGCTCGGTTGGCGTTCCGATGCAGGATACGCAGGTCGAAATCCGCGGCCTCGACGATCTGTCACGCATTCTGCCAGCCGGGGAACGCGGGGAGATCTGTGTGCGCGGCCCACAGGTGATGCAGGGCTACCTGAACCGGCCGCATGAAACGGACGCCGTGTTCGTTGACGGCGCATTGCGCACCGGCGACGCGGGCCATCTGGATCAGGACGGCTATCTGTTCGTCACCGACCGGTTGAAGGACCTGATCATCTGCAGCGGCTACAACGTGTACCCGCGCGTGATCGAGGATGCCCTGTATGAACATCCGGCGGTGGCCGAGGCAATTGTCATCGGCATTTCCGATTCCTATATTTACTCGTGGGTCCCCCATCCTGTAAAGATCTGCCTCCACGCCGTTGGCGCCTGTTCGATCCGGCTCATCGGCGCGGTCTTGAGGCAGTGCGCGCGCAGCTGCAGTGGGAC
>DAICYU010000598.1 GCA_027311485.1 Acetobacteraceae bacterium | reverse complement strand
GAGGCGACGTCATCAGGCAAGATCGAACCCCTTGGTCTTCAGATAGGCTGCAAAGCCGAACCGTTCGGGCACGGAAAGCTGGCGCGCGACATTCTCGCTCCAACCCACACCATCCCGCGGCGGATAGATGTCGTTGTTTTTCAGGCTGCCGGGCGCCACCGGATCGCGTTCGCGCCGGCGTTCGTCATAGCCGGCGATCTGTTGCTGCAGGGCGGTGTCATCATAACGCTCCCGGTGCACCACCACGGCCGGCGGCAGGCGCATTGACACCGGCCGGCGGAACACCGGCCAGCCGACGGTCAGCCCGGCGACGGGATAGACGCCGGACGGCAGGCCCAGCAGCGGCGACACCCGCTCGATATGGCTGCGGACATAGCTGATCGGGCAGGTGCTCAGGCCCACGGCGTCGGCGGCGGCGATGAACTGCGCCATCGCGAGTGTGCAATCGACCGCGGTGTTGAGGAACGTGTCCAGGTTGTTGTTGGCATGCGGCATGTCGTGCAGAGCGCACAGGCGCTGGCCGCGGCGCATGTCGCCGCACCAGACCAGGAAGACCGGCGCGCTGGCGATCCAGTCCATCGTGCCGATCCAGTCGGCGACCTGCTTGATTCGCGCGCGGTCGCGCATCACCACCACGGAATACTGCTGCAGGTCGGATTTTGCCGGCGCGGATTGCGCGGCGGCCAGCAGCGCGTCCAGCAGCGAATCCGGCACGTCCTGTTCGGTGTAGCGGCGGGTCACCCGCCGGTCGATCAGCGGCGCCACCGCATCCGGTACCTCGGCACCCGGGATGTCGATCCCGAAGCGCGCCCGCAGCAGGGCTTTACTGTCGGCCATGGCTGTTCCCTCCCTTCGCATTGTGCCGGCAAGCCTTGCCGGAAGCCCGCGGACGCGCAAGTTTCGCCGCCCAGAAATTAGCCGGAGGACTCCATGCCCGCGCCCTATGACAAGCACCGTGCCCAGCTGAAAGCCATCCTGCTTGCGTGGGGCATGCCGGAGGACAATGCCGAGATCACCGCCGAGGTGCTGTCGTGGTCCGACCTGCATGGTGTCGACAGCCACGGCATCTCAATGATTCCAGGCTATGACGGGCTGCGCCGGTCCGGGCGGGCGAGGATGGATGCGCAGCCGAAGGTCGTTCGGGAAACGCCGGTGTCGGCGCTGGTGGACGGCGGCGGCGGGCTGGGCCACGTGCCGGCGCACTTCGCCATGAACGCGGCGATCGGCAAGGCGAAAGCCGCCGGAGTCGGTGTCGCGGTGGTGAAGCACTCGGCGCATTTCGGTGCCGCGGGTTACTACACGCTGATGGCGGCGCGGGCCGGATTGGTGGGAATGGCATGCACCTCCGCCTCCGGCATCCAGGTCGCCCCCACCTTCGGCAAGCAGGCTCGGCTGGGCACCGACCCGTGGTCGTTCGCGGCGCCGAGCGGGGATGGGGTGCCGTTTTTGCTGGATATGGCGACGACGACGGTGGCGGCGGGCCGCATCCGCAACAAGGCGAATGAGGGGCTGCCGACGCCGGACGGCTGGGTGCTGGACAAGGACGGCAATCCGTCGAACGACCCGCTGGTGGCGAAGGAGAAAGGCGGTTTCCTGACGTCGCTTGGCGGTTCACCGGAGAATTCCAGTTACAAGGGCTACGGGCTGGCGGTGATGGTGAACATCCTGGCGTCCTGCCTGTCGGGGGCGACGCTGATCACCGACCCGATGCACACGAAAAAGCCGGTCGGGATGGATATCGGGCATTTCTTCCTGGCGATCGATCCTGGCATTTTCCGCGAGTCGGATGATTTTCAGCAGGATGTTGCCAGTTTCATGGGCGCGCTGCGGGGGACCACGCCGGTGGACCCGGCACAGCCGGTGATGGTGGCGGGCGATCCGCAATGGAAGCATGCCGAGGCGCGGATGAAGAACGGCATCCCGGTCGGGCCGGGGCTGCTGAACCAGGTGCGGCAGATCGCGCAGGCGGCCGCGGCGCCGTGGCTGCTGGATTAGATCAGCAGGGGAGTGCACGCAGATGTCGAAACATGCCGAGGCCAGGCGGGTCACAGTGCCGGAAATCCGGGGCCTGAAAGGCCGCCAGAAGATCGTCTGTCTGACAGCTTATACGGCACCGGTGGCCGCGCTGCTTGATGAGCATGTCGAGCTGCTGCTGGTCGGTGACAGCCTGGGGATGGTGATCCACGGGCTGCCGACGCCGACCGCGGTGACGCTGGATATGATGATCCTGCACGGGCAGGCCGTGGTGCGCGGCTCGTCGCATGCACTCGTCGTCGTCGACCTGCCGTTCGGCTCCTTCGAGGCGTCGCATGAGCAGGCGTTCCGCTCCTCGGTTCGGGTGATGCAGGAGACGGGGTGCCAGGCGGTGAAGATCGAAACCGGAGAGGCACTGGCCGACACCGTGGCGTTCCTGGTGCAGCGCGGCGTGCCGGTGATGGGGCATGTCGGGCTGCGGCCGCAGGCGGTGCACATCGATGGCGGCTTCAAGGCCAAGGGCCGCAATCAGGATGAGCGGGCGCGCGTGATGGCGGAGGCCAAGGCGGTGGACGCAGCCGGTGCCTTCGCCATCGTACTGGAAGGCGTGGCGGCCGACCTGGCCGAGGAGATCACGCGGGCGGTGCGGGTGCCGACGATCGGCATCGGCGCCTCGCCCGGGTGCGACGGGCAGATCCTGGTGACCGACGACATGCTGGGCATGTTCGAGCGGACGCCGAAATTTGTCCGCCGCTATGCCGACATTGGCCGGTCCATTGCCGATGCGGCCACACGCTATGCGGCCGATGTGCGCGGCGGGACGTTTCCCGGCGACGCCGAGGTGTACAGGTTCAAACCGGGCGGATAGTCGGGGCGCGATGGCATCGAAATAACGCCCGGATTGCCGGTCCGGTTAAGCTCTCGTTAAGGCTCCCGCACGTATATGCCGTCCCTGATGGTGTAACG
>DAICYU010000597.1:239-2945 GCA_027311485.1 Acetobacteraceae bacterium | reverse complement strand
TCGCGGATCAGATCGTGCGGGCCGAACCCGGCGCGCGCGTGCTGGTCGTGAACCTGGAACTCTGCAGCCTGCACTTGCAGGAAGATTTCCAGGACGTGCCGAAAATGCTCAGCTTCCTGCTGTTCGCGGATGGTGCGTCGGCGGCACTGGTCACGGCGGACCCGGAGGGCATCGCCCTGGGTGCGTTTCGCGTCCGCGTCATTCCACGCAGCGATGGCCTGATCACCTGGCACATCGGCGATACCGGGTTTGTGATGCACCTGTCCGGACAGGTTCCCGGACGCATCCGGCGCTGGCTGCCGGACAATGCCGCGTCCCTGCTGCCGGACCCGAGGCCTGTGCTGTACGCGGTGCATGCCGGCGGACGCTCGATCCTGGACTCCGTGCAGCATGCCCTGTGCCTGGAACCGGCGGCGCTGCGCTACTCGCGGGAGATCCTGCGCGACTACGGAAATATGTCCTCGGCCACACTGATGTTCGTGCTGCAACGGATCATGGCCGATGCGGACGCGCGCGGGCCCGGTCTGGGCATGGCGTTCGGGCCAGGACTGACCGTTGAAACCTTCGCCTTTCACCGCCCATGAGCCTGGCACGCCGCAGCACGCAGGCTGAGCGGATGGACACGGACTGTGTCGATTACGCCGACTACGCAAGCTGCCTGCGCGACCTGTCGCGGGTGAATGTCGTCACCCTCACCCATCGGCCGATGCTGCGCTGGCTTGCGCGCAGGGCAATGCCGGGTTTCTCCCTGCTCGACGTCGCCTGCGGCCATGGCGACGCGCTCCGCGCAATCAGGCGGCGCTATCCCGATGCCAGGCTGACCGGGGTCGACCTGAACCCTTGGGCGACGCAGGCCGCCCGTGCAGCAACGCCGGACGCTGCTGGCATCACCTTCATCAATGGCGATGCCTTCGCTTACGCGCCGACAGCGGATCTCGATTTCATCGTCTCATCGCAGTTCACGCATCATCTGACTGACGATGAGGTCGTGGCCTTCCTGATCTGGCTCCGCACCAACGCCAAGCGGGGCTGGTTCATCAGTGATCTGCACCGGCATGCCATCCCCTATTACGGCTTTCCGCTGCTGGCGCGCATGGCCGGTTGGCACCGCTTCGTGCGGGAGGATGGACGAATCTCGATCGCGCGCGCATTCGTACGCGATGAGTGGGAGGTGCTGCTGGACCGCGCCGGCCTCTCTGGGCAGGCGGCGATCACTTGGCATCTACCGTTCCGGCTATGCGTCAGCAGCCTCTGATCATCGGCGCCGGTCCCGCCGGTTGCGCGGCGGCGATCCGACTGGGCCGCGCGGGGCACCGGCCGCTGATGATCGAGCGCGGGACCGGACCGGCCGACAAGGTATGCGGCGATTTCCTCTCGGCCGACACGATCGCCCAGGCGTCCGAACTCGGGATTGATCCGCTGGCCTTGGGCGCAGCACCGATTGAGCGGATGCGGCTGGTGCATCACGGGCGGGTGGTTGAGACACGCCTGCCCTTCAACGCTGTCGGCCTGTCCCGGCGGGTGTTCGATGCCGCCCTGACGGAGCGGGCGGTGCAGGCGGGTGCAGTCGTGCGCAACGGCCAGGCAGTGCGGCAGATCGTCCGCGGCAGGGATACCTGGTCGGTCCAGCTCGAACGCGGGGGGAGCCTGGATGCGACCACCGTATTCCTGGCCACCGGCAAGCATGACGTGCGCGATATGCCGCGCCCCGGACGGTCAGACGGTGCGGTCGGTCTGAAGATGTACTATCGTCCGTCGGCGGATGTGGCGCGGGATCTGGCAAACACCACCGAGCTGATCCTGTTTCCAGGTGGATATGCCGGCGTGCAGCCGGTGGAAGACGGCCGGATCGTCGTTTGCGTCGCCGTGCGGCCAGGTACGCTGAAGGCAATCGGCGGGTGGGACGGCCTTCTGGCCGGCAATGCATACTTGGCGGAGCGTTTGCGAGCGGCGCAGCCCCTGTTGTCCCGGACGCTGGCAATCGCCGGTGTGCCGTATGGATACCTGGCGCAGGCGGGCGCAGCCGGTTTGTTCCGCCTGGGCGACCAGGGCGCGGTAATACCCTCCCTGACCGGTGATGGAATGTCCATCGCGTTGCACAGCGGCAGCTCGGCCGCCAATGCCTGGGTCGCCGGCATCGATGCCGCCATATGGCAGCGCAGTCTGGCCAGGACGTTGGCGCCGCAGATGAAGCTCGCCGGGTTCCTGCACGACGTTGCATTGAGCGCCGCGGGACAATCCTTTGGCATTCAGGTCGCCGGACTATGGCCTGGGTTGTTGCGCGTCTTTGCAAGCCGCACACGCCTACGGGCGGCACCCGTGTGCAGCAATCCCACAGCGTACCCCGGGCCGCACCCCGCCGCGGCCTGATAGCCGACGCCGATCAATCAGCCGCCAGCCTGTGTCCGGCCTGGGCGCGCTTGGACAACAGATAGTGCCGGTCGTGTGGCGACCAGTTGACCGCCGTGTTCTTGATGCGGGCGACCTTGATGCCATAGCGGGCTACTTGCTCCGCCTTGTCGGGATTGTTGGTCAGCAGCCGAATGACGGGGACATCGATGGCTAGGAGCATGATTGCCTGAGACTGCAAGCCAGAAGGCGCGAATCATGTAGTCAAACAATCACTTCCAGGTCATGGTCGGGTCAACCTGACCCGACCATGACCTGGAAGCATCTGGGCCGCCACCCGGAAGTCTCGCTAATTGT
>DAICYU010000597.1:0-229 GCA_027311485.1 Acetobacteraceae bacterium | reverse complement strand
CCGGGGCACATCGCAAACCTTCACACCCGCAGACACACCCCCCGGGCACAAACCGGGCTGTTCAGTCCGCGGCGATCGCCATCCAGCTAAGCGGAGCGGTGCTGATGGCCTCGGGCGAAGACAGACTCAATGATGAGGGCCACCACGCCGCACACAATGGCAGAATCCGCCACGTTGAACACATACCAGGACCAGTCGGTCCCGGCGATCGTCACATGTGCATGGATAA
>DAICYU010000596.1 GCA_027311485.1 Acetobacteraceae bacterium | reverse complement strand
TCTGTATCGCGGTTGGCATCAGGCAGGTTCCGGCCAGTTGCATACCTTGCCCAGGACGCCGTGTGGCAGCCGAGGCGTAACAAGCACCGATCGGGGCTGTTCAGGCCCGGACAGATGGCGTGCGATCCAGTGCTGAATCGCGTTACGCAATGCGTCCGGGTCCGCCGCCGGGTCGGTTGGCACAACCAGGGCCTGCAGGCGGCCGCCTGACTCCGGCGCTGCGGCACGCACGCGGGCGCGGGCAACACCCGGATGCTGTTCGAGGACCGCCGCGATCCGGGCCGGATACACATTGATACCGCCGACCTGAATCGCGGTGTCGAGCCGTGGGCCCAGGGTGAAGTATCGTTCGCCGACGGCGGCAGCGGCATCCGGCGTCGCCGCGTTACGACCGGCCGGCCCGATCAGCCGCAGTGCCCCGGAACCCGGATGCGGCGGCTGAAAGGACCAGTGCCGCAGCAGCGTGAAGGGTGAATCGGGATCGTCGCGCCAACCGATCCCGGCGGTTTCCGAGGAACCATAGACCTCCACCAGCCGGCTCAGGCCAGCGGCGCTGATGTTATGGGCAAGGGCGGTGGGCATCGGCGCGGCTGACGTGACGCCAAAGGCGGCGGGCATCGGATCATAGGTCTGGAGCAAGTAGCGCCAATGCTCCGGGTAGGAAACGATAACATCGCCCGGGCGGCAATCCTCGCGCGCCGGCAAATGATTGCGGATATCCACCACGTCGCAAGCGGCGTGGCGCGGTAGCAGGACTGTGAATATGAAGCCGTAGATATGATGCGCCGGAACGGCCGACAGGATGCGCTTTGGACGCAGCCTCCCAGCATGCTCATCGACCTCAGTCAGCAGGTCGCGGACCACATGGGTGTGGCGTCGCGGCTGGCCCGTGCTGCCCGAGCTACGAAAAGTGACCCGGTCCGGACGGCTGCCCCAGGCTTGCTGCACCAGATCCACCCACGCGCCAAAGGTCCGCCGAACCAACAACGTGTCTTCGATCCCGGTTTCATGCAGATGGAACATCTCATTCACGGCGCCGGCGAGCGTCAGCAGTTCCAGTGAATCAGCCCCCAGTCCGGCGGGCCCGATCGGCAGGGCATCCACCCAGGGCGTCGGCGGCAGCAAGTCGGCGTGCCCATGACGAGACGCCGCTATCTCAGCGCGCAGCCTGTCCTCCAGAATACGACGTATTGGGGCATGGTCCAGCATCGGGGATGCTCCGAAATCGATGTTACAGGCGCTTGGTAAAGATCCAGTAACGGTCCGGCTCACGGGCCTGCTTCATATGGACCTGCACGAGCGGTCTGGACTGGGTTGCCAGACGCCATTCGAACAGCACGTTCAGCGCGCCCTCCCTGACACCCGAGTCGAACCGCCCACGGAATGTCGGCGTGTTGGCGCAGGGGGCAATATCGGTGAAGAAGTTCTTGCCGATTGCCGTCGCGGGATCGACACCCGTGATGCTGCCTTCGGCGGTGTTAAAGATAACAATACGGCCCGGCTCATCAACTTTGATGACGCCGAAGGGTATCCTGTCGAGTTCGCCGGAAGTCATGTTTGCAAGGAGGTTATCCACATCCTCGGACCCGAAGAAGATCACCTGCATTGCCACGTCTCGCCTCACGTGTTGACCCCACGGCAGTCCCGTGTGCGCACTGTCAGCTAGCAGTGCGAGATTAACGTCGCGTTAACGCGCGGCCGTTCACCAGGGCATCCGTGCTCAGTCTTACGGGACCAGAACGGCGGCACCGTCGATGCGCCCGTCCCGAAGCCGAGCGAGGGCTTCGTTGGCATCAGTCAGGGGAAACGCGGTCGTTGTGGTTCGAATCGGGATCCGCGGTGCAATCGCAAAGAACTCCTCCCCGTCGCTGCGGGTGAGGTTGGCGACCGAACGCAAGACCCGCTCCTCCCATAAGATCCGGTACGGGAAGGATGGGATCGCACTCATGTGGATGCCGGCGCATACGACGGTGCCGCCCTGGGCAGTCGCTTCCAGCGCCGCCGGAACCAGCGCGCCGACGGGTGCGAATATCAACGCCGCCTCCAACCGTTCCGGTGGCAGGGCGTCGGAGCCACCGGCCCACGTCGCCCCGAGCCGGCGAGCGAAATCCTGACCGGCATGGTCGTCCGGCCGGGTGAATGCAAAGACCCTTTGTCCGCGGTGCCGCGCGACCTGGACAGCGATATGGGCGGCGGCGCCAAAACCGTAGAACCCGAGGGTTGCGGCCGGTCCCGCCAGACGGAGGGCGCGGTAGCCGATCAACCCTGCGCAGAGCAGCGGGGCGGCTTCAACGTCGCCGAAGATGTCGGGGATGGGAAAACAGAAGCGTTCATCCGCGACCGTGTATTCGGCATAGCCGCCATCGATCGTATAACCGGTGAACCGGGCGGATGCGCAGAGGTTTTCCCGACCGGAGCGACAATAGCCACAGGCCCCGCAGGTCCAGCCAAGCCACGGCACACCCACCCGCTGGCCGGTTGATATGTGACTGACCTCCGGCCCCACTTCGATGACCGTGCCGACGATCTCATGGCCGGGAATCAGCGGCAGTTTCGGGTTGGGCAGTTCGCTGTCCACGACGTGCAGATCCGTCCGGCAGACACCGCAGGCGTGGACGCAGATCAGCACGTCACGCGCCCCCGGCCTGGGGACGGCCTTATGTTCGTCCAGGCGCAGGGCCGTGTTCGGACCATCGAAAACCATTGCGCGCATCGGTAACCGGTCCTGTTGTTGTATTCACCTGCCAAACTCACCGATTCCAACACGGTTGGCGATCCGACTGTTGATCCCAATCAATCGCATCCGGTATTTGCGCCATTTCATCGCGTGCTCACTTTGCACGCATCAGCGGCCATTCGGCCCACGCGCGATGGCCGCCCCCGGCATGGCCGATGATCTGAATCAATGCCTGCCGAGGTCCGTTGAACAAGGTTGCGTCAAGCGTCC
>DAICYU010000595.1 GCA_027311485.1 Acetobacteraceae bacterium | reverse complement strand
ACCAACGACTTCATTGGTTTTCATCGAAACCTCACGCGCCACCTGCGCGCCCATGTTCTCGAACGGGTCCTCCAACTCAACTTCGCTGGCGATGCTGACGCCATCGCGCGAAATCATCGGCGTGCCGATCGGGCGGTCGATGATCGCGTTCATGCCCCGAGGTCCGAGCGTGCCGCGCACCGCCTTCGCCAGTTGGGCGATGCCACGGCCCAGGGCTTTCCGCGCGGCGTCGTCATGCAGCATCATTTTCGGCATCTATGCGGCCCTCGGTGGCATACGGGCGAAGTCCAGCAGGGTGGGCTCACCATCCGCGCCGAACCGGGCGGCAAGCAGTCCGCGGCATAGCGCACCGTTGAACTCGGCGTTGATGGCGACCCGTTCCAGCGTCCGCAGATAGGGCGCAAGCTCTGGCAGCCTGTCGCCGTGGGCATCCACGAACGCAAGCTGCTCCCCGGGTCTGGCGCATATATCGCGCCGGTCCAGATACCGCGCGCGCAGCCGGTCCCCCTCTTCATCCAGTGGCAAGGCCAGCAGCGCGTCCAGCGTCATGTCGGCGGGTGCATGGCCCAGCCGGAGCAGATGTCGCAACAGGGCTTCCTGCCGGCGCTGGAATGCCTTCACCAGGAAGGTGCGCCGCAATTCATCCAGTTCCGCGCTGGCATCACTGCCGAATGCAGCCTGAAACGAAAGCCCGTTCGCCAACCCGTGGTTGATCTGCTCGGCATACATATGCTCGCCCAGCGTGACATTCACCGCGCGCACCCAGGGCAGCGCGCCGACTTCCTGTCGCATGTCGGAGGCCATCAGGAAGGCGAAGTTCGCTGCGCACCAGTATGTCGGCAGACGAAACCGGATCGATACGACATCGTCCGGATCAATCGTCAGCGCCTCGATGAACCGCAGATCGGTGACCGGTTCATCGAGTTCCGGATCGGTGACCCGGTCGAGCGCTCGGCGGACCTCCGCCTCACGCTCGGCCAGAGCCGCCGTCACGCAGCGACCTTCTCGCGGGCGCCCGCGATCTTCTGCTTCTGCGCGTCGACATCAATGTCGTAGAGCCGCGCGGCATTCAGGCCAAGAATTTTCTTCTTGGCCTGTAACGTCAAATCGACGCCCTTCGCCTGCTTCACTTCGTCCGGCAGCTCGTAAGCCATGAACTGCTCGACCAGCCAACGCGGCGTCCAGATACCGTAGTCGCTGCCGAACAGCAGCTTATCCTCACCGAGCCAGAACAGCAGTTCGGAAATGACGTTGGTGAAGTAGTCGCGCCGTGCATGGATGAAGGGCAGGGCAACTGCCAGGCCGCCATAGACGTTGGTTTCCTGGACCGCGATCCAGCAGAAATCGTCGAGGCGGGGCAGCCCGCAATGCTCGACAATAAAGTTCAGACCCTGGAAATCCGTGGCGACATGATCAATGTCAGCGACGTCGAACGCGTCCCTGTCCAGCGGGATAATGGTCGGTCCCTTATGAACATGAATGTTCTTGATGCCGAGCTGCTGGGCCTTTTCAAGGTAGCGGTATGCCCAAGGATCGGTGAGCTTATAGCCGCGGCTGTCCCCGCGCCACTCGGCCGTGTAGAGCTTCACACCCTTGATCTTGTACTTCTCGGCCATCGCCTCCAGCGCATCGAGGCCGGCCTCGCCGTCGCGTGGGTCGAACGCTCCGTTCAGGATGATGCGCTCGGGCGCGCGCTCCTTCATGACGGCGTTCTGCTCGATCGTGTTGAAGCCGTCCTTGTAGAAATCCGTCAGGTAGGTGCATTGCAGGATGGCCATGTCGTCGGGACCGTCGACGAACAGGTCCTGGTACATCTGCTCCGGCCCGTAGCGGTCGAACTTGTCCTTTGGCCAGACCTGATCCTTCGGGCTCAATACGGAATGATAACCGTAGAAGCAGTCGATGAACTGCTGTCCGTGGATGTTCTTTATGTTGTCCTTGGCGGCATTCCAATTGTGGGTATGGCCGTCAATGATGAAGATTTCCTCGCCACTTTTCGTGCGATACATGACCTTCCTCCTGCCAGTTTTTTATTGTCAGTGTTCGATGTATTGCAGTGCCTCATCCATGTTGCCGAACAGGACGACGGTGTCATCGTCCACCATCACCATGCGGCCGTAGTGTGTGGATGTGCAAATCTCAAACAGGTACGGTGTCATTTCCCGGCCCAGGGCCTCGGAAATTTCCGACATCTTGAACTCGATCTTGCCTTCCCCGTCGATGCGGATCATCGCCGGCAGATAAGTCACGGTGATCCCCGGCTTTTCCGCCATCACCTCGGCGATCGCCCGGCTTTCGACGCTGTCATTCATTGTTATACCGCACTGGTGTGAAATGGTCTCCTCGAACGTGACATCCTTCATCGACTTGAAGATGTTGCTTTGATGAGCCTGTGCCATGGGTTGGTTCCCTCGGATGAGTTGACGGTGATCAGCCGATGATGGAGCGGACGTCGATGCCGATTTCCGCAGCGATGGCGCGCAGGCGGTTTTTCGCCTGATCGAACGCGTCGTTGAACTGCACGACCTTGACCCGTGGCTGGGACCAGACCGGCTGCAGCCGGCTGGCCGCTTCCATGGCCAGGCTGCCATGCGTATTGGCCCAGTTCACCAGCAATTGGCGGTTCCTTTCACCGTGCTCCTGGTCCTGCGTCAGCATGGAGAACAGCTCCACGGTGTTGGCCAGGTTCCGCTCATAGTCGCCCTCGGCGGCGGAAACCACGGTCGGGGAAATGAAGTCATTCTGCGCCGCCGCCATCTGCATGACGAAGCCGCTGCGGAACAGTTCACCGACCAGTGGTTCGAAGATCACGTTGGTGGCGAAATACTGCTCCAGGTAGTCGCTGGCCCCCATGATCGTTTCGATTGCCTGGCGTGTTCCCTGCCAGATCGGGTCTTCCAGCCAGTGCTTCTTGCCGGCATCGAGGTCGAACCCATCGATATCGAGGGCAAT
>DAICYU010000594.1 GCA_027311485.1 Acetobacteraceae bacterium | reverse complement strand
CGCGGCTTCCGCGGCCTGAAGACGAACATCCTGCCGCTGGCCGGCGACACCCTGGCATCATTCACGCCGGGCTTCGGCCGCACCGCTGGCTGGCCGGAGCTGAACTGGGACAACCGGCTGCTGCGCGGCGTCACGGACCAGTTGATGGCGATCCGCCAAGCGGTGGGGCCGGAGATGGGCATTCATCTGGATGTGAACTTCCATTTCAAGACCGAAGGCTTCAAGCGGATCGCCGCCGCGGTCGAGCCGGCCAACCTGACATGGCTGGAAATCGATACGCATGACGCCCCGTCGCTGGCCGAGATCAAGCGTGGCGCCCCCTGCCCGATCGCATCGTGCGAGACGCTGCACGGCCGGCGGGAATTCAAGCCGTTCCTGGAACAATACGCGACCGACGTGGCGATCGTCGATGTGATCTGGAACGGACTGCTGGAATCAACGAAGATCGCCGCCATGGCGGATGTGCAGGAAATCAACGTTGCGCCGCACAATTTCTACGGCCATCTGTGCAGCGCGATCAGTGCCACCTTCAGCGCCGTGGTGCCGAATTTCCGCGTGATGGAAATCGACATGGACAGCGCACCGTGGCGCGATGAGTTCTATACCACCGTGCCGGTGATCGAGAACGGGGAATTCGTGCTGCCCACGGGGCCGGGCTGGGGTATCGACGTGAACGAAAAAGCCGTCCGTGCGCGTCCGCCGAAGGGCTGAACCCAAGGCACGCGGGACCCCAACGATAACGCAAAAAGCAGAGGGAGAAGGCAAATGGCCAAGTTCAAGATCGCAACCCCGGCCGGGGCCAGTTTCAGCACCGGTGGCGGCGGCTACGCCGATGAGATGGAACCGCTTGCCGGCATCGATGCCGAAATCGTCGAGGGCCCGATAGATGAGGACGGCTTCATCAAGTTCGCCCAGGACGCCGATGCGATCTATGCCAAGGGCATGCGGTTCACCAGGAAGGTCGTCGATGCGCTGCCGGAAAAATGCCGGGCGATCGTCCTTGGCAGCGTCGGCGTGGACAGCATCGACATCGCCGCCGCCACGGCGCGCGGCCTGCCGGTGACCAACTGCCCGGACACCTTCATCGAGGAAGTCGCCGATCACGCAATGATGCTGCTGCTGTCGAGCTTCCGGCGCACGATCGAGCAGGACAAGATGGTGCGGGAGGGTCGCTGGCGCGAAGGCCGGCCAGCGCTGCTGCAAATTCCCCGCCTGATGGGGCAGACGCTGGGGCTGATCGCCTTCGGGCATGTCGCGCGGGCGGTGGCGAAGCGGGCGAAGCCGTTCGGACTCCGTATCATCGCCTATGATCCGTTCATCGAGGAACTGGTGATGACCGAGCATGGGGTGCTGCCGGTCTCTCTGGAAGAAGTCCTGTCGCAGTCCGATTTCGTATCGATGCACGCACCGGCGACCCCCGAAGCCGAGGGCATGCTGACCGAGAAGCACTTCCGGATGATGAAGAAGACCGCCATTTTCATCAACACTGGCCGTGGCCCCACGGTGCAGGAATCGGCGTTGATCAAAGCCTTGCAGGAAGGCTGGATCGCCCATGCCGGGCTGGACGTGCTGGAGGTCGAGCCGCCCGGCAACAACAACCCGATCCTGGGCATGACGAATGTCACGCTCAGCGCCCATACAGCCAGTGCCTCGGCCCGGTTCGATCCGGCGCGGAAACGCCATGTCGGGCGGGAATTGTCGCTGATCCTGCGCGGCCGCTGGCCCATGAGCTGCGTCAACCCGGTGGTGCTGCAGAACAGCACCAAGCTGGCGCGCTGGCAGCCCGTGTCGATGGAGCGCGGCCCCAACAGCTGAGGTTCAGCGATCCCGGACAATCGTTTCCCCGGATGGCTTCACGGAGGATGCCATAACGGGAGTTGTCTTCACGAGGAGCGGCTTCCGTGGGGTGGTTTTCCGCCGGAACGGGCGGGGGAACCACCTCCGGAAAAACCGGGCCGCCTGAACGCCCCCGCTATCGGGCCGGCGGCGCGGGCGGTGACCGGCTTGCCAGAAGATCGCGGATCTCGGTCAGCAACACCTCGGTTGGGGTCGCAACAGGCTCGGGCGGCGCTTCCTTGCGCACCAGCCGGGACATCGCCTTCACCACCCAGAAAATCGCGAACGAAATGATCAGGAAGTTGATGATCGTGTTGATGAACACGCCGATGTTGACGGTGGGCGCCGCCGCCTTCTGGGCCGCGTCCAGCGTGGCATAATGCTGCCCGTTCAACGCGACGAAAATATTGCTGAAGTCAACGCCGCCGACCAGCCGGCCGATGATCGGGTTCAGGATGTCCTTGACCAGACTGTTGACGATGCCGCTGAACGCGACACCGATGATGATGCCGACCGCGAGATCGACAACGTTGCCACGCATGATGAAGGCACGGAATTCGGCAACCCAGCCAGGTGCCTGCGGTATTCGGATCGGCGCTTGCATGCAACATCCCCTGTTGTCTTGCCTTATCTTGCAAGACAGGATGTCCACATCCCGCTCCGTACTGCAAACAATCTGCACGGAATGTGAAGCGTGCGACGCCGTCTGATCCGAACCGAGGCGACCCGGCCACTGGGCAGGCCAGTTGGGAGTAGACCCTTGGGGGCAGGCGCCGAACCGCGGAGCGACAGCCCCCGCGACGAGTCCCGGCGCCCGCGGCGTCGCTACCGCGCCTGAAAGTTCGGCAGGCGGCGTTCGCCCATCGCCTTGGTGCCTTCCTTGAAGTCCGCCGTGCCGCGCAGCCAGTCCTGCTCCTCGTATTCACGCTCGGTTGCCTGCGCGACGGCATCGGCCAGCCCGCGGCGCAGGGTTTCCCGGGTGGAAACAATGGCCAGCGGCGCCGACTGGGCAATTTCCGTGGCCAGTTCGACAGCCCTGGCGCGGACCTGTTCCTGCGGCACGCAATAATCCACCAGGCCGATCCGCAAGGCCTCGTCGCCGCCGATCCGGCGGGC
>DAICYU010000593.1 GCA_027311485.1 Acetobacteraceae bacterium | reverse complement strand
AGACCTGGACCAATGCATTCCGGATCGGCGTGCCGGTGTTGTCCGTGACCTTGCCGTACACAACGATTTCCGGCTCCGTCGGCTTTTCGACGATCTGGGCACCCAGCGGCAGTTCCGGCGCACCCTCCCGATAGAAGGGACCGAGCAGCGAGGATTGGGAACCGAGTTCGCGGGCCTTTTTGTCGTGCAGTGCGTTGACCACGGCGGAAAGTCCCAGCACGTCCGACAGGAGGATGAATTCCTGCCGCAACGGCGAGCACATCTTGCCAACGGCGGTCAGGAATTGGATGCCGTTCAGCCATTCCTCCGGCGTCAGGTTCACCTCCCGCGCGAAGGCGTGCAGGTGGCGCACGGCCGCCTCGGTGATTTCCTTCAGCCGAGCGTTGGGGGTGCCCGCCATTTGCGACAGGGCTTCGTCAGTGACGGTGAATTCGTCCAGGTCTCGCATGAGCGTTCTCCCTCTTTTCCTGGGCAGCATATGTCGGGCTAACGGGCTTTGCCAGCCGCGGTCAGTGCCATAGGATGCGGATAAGAAATCACGCAGGAGGAAACGCAATCATGGGAATTCGTCTGGGCGGCGCGTTGCTAGCCGCCGCAATGCTGCTTGCCGGGCTGCCGGCGCGGGCGGCGGACCCGATCACCATCGGTTTTGGCATGGCACTGACCGGTGGCCTGGCGCCGAACGGCAAGGCGGCGCTGCTGGCGATGCAGGTCTGGGAAGAAGAGATCAATGCGAAAGGTGGCCTGCTGGGCCGTCCCGTAAAGCTGGTTTATTACGACGACCAGTCAAATCCGGCGAATGTGCCGGCGATCTACACCAAGCTGCTGGATGTGGATAAGGTCGATCTGGTCGTCAGCGGCTATGCTACCAACATGGTCGCGCCCGCCATTCCCGTGATCATCCAGCACAATCGTACCTTCCTGGGTCTGCTCGGCCTGGATGCCAACGCCGAGTTCCATTACCCGAACTACTTCTCGATCAGCCCGACCGGCGGTCCGCATCCGAAGCAAAGTTTCTCCAAGGGTTTCTTTGAAGTTGCGATGGCGCAGAATCCCAAGCCGAAAACGCTGGCCATTGTCGGAGCGGATGCCGAGTTTCCCCATAACGCGATGGACGGCGCGCGGGAACTGGCGAAGGAAGCCGGGCTGAAGGTCGTTTATGATCGTACCTATCCGCCCAGCACCGCGGATTTTTCGCCCATCGTCCGGTCGATCCAGGCCGCCAACCCCGACCTGGTGTTCGTCGCATCCTATCCGCCGGATACGGTCGGCATGATCCGGGCCGCCAGTGAGATCGGGCTAAAGACCAAGCTGTTCGGCGGCGGCATGGTCGGGCTGCAGGCGACAGCGATCAAGACACAGATGGGCAAGCTGCTGAACGGTATCGTCGATTACGATTTCTGGCTGCCGGTCGGGTCCTACGCAACGCCCCAGGCGCTGGACTTCCTGAAACGCTACCAGGCCAAGGCGGCCAGCGCCGGCGTCGATCAGTTGGGTTTCTATCTGCCGCCCTTCGCCTACTCCGACATGCAGGTGCTGCAGCAAGCCGTTGAGGGTACCAAAGGTCTCGATCAGCAGAAACTGGCCGAGTACATGCGCTCACACACGTTCCACACGGTCGCTGGCGACATCAAGTTCGGCGAAAACGGCGAGTGGACCGAAGCGCGCGTGCTGGAAGTGCAGTTCCAGGGCGTGAAGGACAGCGATGTGGAGCAGTTCAAGGATCCGAAGGTCGAGGTTGTGCTCTGGCCGCAGTCGCTGAAGAACGGCGAGGTCAAATACCCCTACACCGACGCGCGCCACTAATCCTGCATTGACGGCGGCTTGTTCGTGGTGGCTGCACCGGGGCGCCACTACGAACGGTTTCGATGCGGGCCGCGGCGACGATCGCCCGCGTTACTCAGTCCGCTTTACTCAATCCTGGCTTCTCCCGATGGACATCGTATGGTTGCGCCATGGAGAGCCAACGCATCAACCTGCACCTTGTCTCCGATGCGACAGGGGAAACGCTGAATGCCATCGCCCGGGCGACCACGGTCCAGTTCGAGCATGCGCAGATCCTGCATCACCGCTGGAGCCTGATCAGAACCCGCTTCCAGCTCCATCGCGTGCTGGAAGGGATTGAGGCGGAGCCCGGCCCGGTTCTGTCCACCCTGATCGACCGCGCCCTGCGCGCCGAACTCGACCAGACCTGCCAGCGACTGAACCTTCCAGTGGTCAATGTACTGGACCCGGTTCTGAATGTCCTGCAGGACGCCATCGGAGAGCAGGCCGAAGCCCGGCCCGGCCGGCAGTACCAGCTGAATGCCGATTATTTTTCCCGCATCGATGCCATGCACTACGTGCTGGCGCATGATGATGGGCAGGCGCAGCCGGGCCTGGCCGAGGCCGACGTGGTCCTGGTCGGGGTATCGCGCAGTTCGAAGACGCCGACCTGCTTCTATTTGGCGAATCGCGGCATCAAGGCGGCCAACGTGCCGCTGGTGCCGAACCTGCCGATCCCGCCGGCGCTGGAGAGCATCAAATGTCCCGTCATCGGCCTTACGCTTGCGCCCGAGGCACTGATTGATATCCGTCGGCATCGCCTGCGCCTGATCGGCGGTGGCGGCCAGACCGGTCCAATGCGCCAGGATAGCTCGGATTACGTCGATGAGGACGCAGTCAAGGCGGAGCTGCTTTGGGCTCGGCGATTCTGCAACAGCCATGGCTGGCCGACCATTGATGTGACCCGACGGTCAATCGAGGAAACGGCGGCGACCGTGCTGCAACTGATGGAAGCGTGGCACGATCGCCAGGCCAAGTTGGCGCAGGGCGGCCCTGCACAACATTCGCGCCCCTAAATGCATTCAGTACCTTGCCTAGTGCGCGCTTGGCAGTTATACGCGCGCCCTCGGCCGGAGTGTAGCTCAGCCTGGTAGAGCACTGTGTTCGGGACGCAGGGGTCGCTGGTTCAAA
>DAICYU010000592.1 GCA_027311485.1 Acetobacteraceae bacterium | reverse complement strand
AAGGCCGCGGGATCATGCGACTTGAACACCGCCTCGGCCGCCTGCAGGCGCACCGACGGCTTGGGATCGAACAGTTGCAGGCTGCCCATAGCAGCATCGATGGCACTGCGGATGGCGTTGTTCACCCGCACCGGCTTCACGCCGAACCCGGCATCCGGCACCGGCGCGCCTGTATCGGCATTGGTATTGGCGCCGTTGTCACCCTTGATCAGCACTGTTCCATCGGGCGTGTAGAACAGACGGTTGCCCTGCAAAGCCGTGATGATCGCCGCTGCGCGGGGATTGTCCGACACTGACAACGCTTCCACGGCCTGGCGCGTGCTGTCGTAATGTCCGGTCGCAAAACCGGCCAGTGCGTCATCAGCCAACGCTGCCCCAGGGCGGATGATGAGGCAGCATAGTAGAAGAACGAGAAA
The DNA here is from genome assembly GCA_027311485.1 of Acetobacteraceae bacterium. Lineage (GTDB taxonomy): Bacteria > Pseudomonadota > Alphaproteobacteria > Acetobacterales > Acetobacteraceae > Rhodopila. The sequence goes on along the minus strand of DAICYU010000592.1, from coordinate 2,541 downwards.
TGCGCGCATCATCCTCAACCTTTAAAGAAAAGAAGGGGCGGCTGGGAGGAAAGCAGCCGCCCCTTGGCAATCAGGCTATCAGGCCTTCTTGCCGGCGGTGCACGTGCCGGTCTTCACGTTGAACGCACCGCATCTCAGGGGTGCCCGCCAGTCGCCGATCAGGTATTTCGTATCGGCGACGTAAGGGGACCATTCCTGTGCCACGACCAGGCCGGGAGTCTGGGAAACGATATTGAACTGTCCGTCACCCTGCACCTCACCGATCAGGACCGGCTTGGTGATGTGATGGTTCGGCATCATCGCCGCATAACCACCGGACAGGTTCGGCACCGAAACGCCGATCAGCGCGTCGATTACGGCGTCGGGCTTGGTGGTGCCGGCCTTTTCGACGCCCTTCACCCACATGTTGAAGCCGATGTAGTGCGCCTCCATCGGATCGTTGGTGGTGCGCTTCGGGTTCTTGGTGAACTTGTGCCAGGAGTCGATGAACGCCTTGTTTTCGGGCGTATCGACGCTTTCGAAGTAATTCCAGGCCGCCAGGTGGCCCAGCAGCGGCTTGGTGTCGATGCCGGCGAGTTCTTCCTCCCCCACGCTGAACGCCACCACCGGAATGTCGGTCGCCTTCACGCCCTGGTTGCCGAGTTCCTTATAGAACGGCACGTTGGCGTCACCGTTGATGGTGGAGACCACGGCGGTTTTCTTACCGGCGGAGCCGAACTTCTTGATCGAGGCCACAATGTTCTGCCAGTCGGAATGGCCGAACGGCGTGTAGTTGATCATGATGTCGTCCGGATGCACCCCCTTCAGCTTCAGGTAGGCTTCCAGGATCTGGTTCGTGGTGCGCGGATACACATAGTCGGTGCCGGCCAGGACCCAGCGCTTCACGCCGTTTTCCTGCATCAGGTAGTCGACCGCCGGGATCGCCTGCTGGTTCGGCGCCGCGCCGGTGTAGAAGACGTTGCGGCTGGACTCCTGCCCTTCATACTGCACCGGATAGAACAGGATGCCGTTCAGCTCCTCGAACACCGGCAGGACCGACTTGCGCGACACCGACGTCCAGCAACCGAACACCGCGGCGCATTTGTCCACCGATAGAAGCTGCCGAGCTTTTTCGGCGAACAGGGGCCAGTTGGAGGCAGGGTCGACGACGACGGGTTCCAGCTTCTTGCCCAGCAGGCCGCCCTTGGCGTTCTGCTGATCAATCAGCATCAGCATGACATCCTTCAGCGTCGTCTCGCTGATCGCCATAGTACCGGACAGCGAGTGCAGAATGCCCACCTTGATTGTGCCGCCGCTCGGCGCCGGCGCAGCCGCGGCCGGGGTCGTGCCGGCCTTGACGGCGCCCACTGCGGCCAACGTCGCAGCGGCCGCACCAATGCGGCCCAGACCACGGCGAGAGATGATTGGTTCAACCGGAGACATAGCGTGCCTTGTCCTGTGACTGTTGTTGTCGGTTTCCCCGTCGGGCGGAGGCTGCAACAACAAAGCAACATGCGTGCCACTGCACGGAACCTGGCTGGTTTGCCCCGCTGGGGCGGCCTCGCCGATGGTTCGGAACCGGAGCCATTCAAATGGTCATAAAACAGGCATAAACACGCAAATCAGCATATGCCTATTTTCTCGTCATACCACCTGACGCAATCCGGGCCGTTTTTGGCAGGCGGCCGAATCCGGTTTACCCTGGCCGCCGAAGCCGCTTCCGGGGGGAACCGCCAATGGCCAAAATCATTATCGCCGACAATCCGCTCAATGAACTCAGCATCGCGCGGGAGCTTCTGCCGCCCAGCTTGGACGCCGTCATTGCCCGTCACGGTAGCCCCGAATTCAACGCCGCGCTGCCCGACGCGGCCTGCCTCGTCGGATTCGCCGACGGGTCCCTGGACGATGCCTTCTATCGTTCAGCCCCAAAGCTGAAACTCGTGCAATTGCTGTCGGCCGGGTACGACCGCTGCGACATCGAGGCCGCGCGACGAGCTGGCGTGCCGATCTGCAATAACGGCGGCGCCAATTCCACGGCGGTGTCGGAGCATGCGATTCTGCTGATGCTTGCCGTCTGCCGCCGGCTGGTCTGGCAGCACGACAACGTGGCCAGTGGCCGTTGGCGCGGCAACAATGTCAATGACGTGAAGCTGTACGAACTCAAGGGCCGTACCCTCGGCATCATCGGCCTTGGTACGATCGGCAAGAAGACCGCCCGCCTCGCCCAGGCGTTCGGGATGGATGTGCAGTATTACGACGTGGTTCGCCTGTCGGAGGAACAGGCCGACGCCCTGGAGGTGCGCTTCGCGCTGTTCGAAGAAGTGCTGCGCACGTCCGACATCGTGTCGCTGCATGTGCCGCTCAGCAGCGACACACGGCACATGATCGGTGCGGCACAGTTCCGGATGATGAAACCAAGCGCCTACCTGATCAACACCTGCCGCGGCCCGGTGGTCGATGAGCGGGCAATGATCGAGGCTTTGTCGAACGGCACGATCGCCGGCGCCGGCCTGGATGTGCAGCGTGCCATCTTTGATCACGGCGGTACGGATGGCGATGGCG
>DAICYU010000591.1:2671-2962 GCA_027311485.1 Acetobacteraceae bacterium | reverse complement strand
TGCCACGCTGGTGGACAAGCGGGCGGCCTGGAACGCGTTCGGCAACATGGTCCGGACAAGCTGCGATCCGCGCCTGGTGGTGCTGAGCGATGAGGTCGAACAGATCTTTTCCCGCCTGTATGCGGGGGGTGCTGCGGTCAGGGCGCGCCGGATCGTCGTTCCGGTCGGGCCGGATGTCAAAACCGTTGCGGTGCCGGCTAGCCAGGATATCCACTTGGCTTTAGTGGGGAAAGGCGCGCCGCGATTGCCTGGATTTGTCGGCGAGGTGGACGGAAAGACCTTCGTAATGCT
>DAICYU010000591.1:0-2661 GCA_027311485.1 Acetobacteraceae bacterium | reverse complement strand
CCCATGACCCGGTTGCGGCCGTGCTCGCGGACCCGGATCTTGATGGTTACAAGATCGTCGCCGATCCCTATACACTGTCGCGGTTCGATCAGACGCCGATTCCGGCGGACCGCGTGGCTCGCTTCGGTTGCGCTGAGAACGGAGGTGGCCCATGAGCACGCCTGTATTCTCGATTGTCGCACCGGCCTACAACGAATCCAGCAGTCTGCCGGCGTTCTACGACCGTGTCAGCGCCGTCATGGATCAGCTGGGCGAAGCGTGGGAACTGGTCCTGATCAATGACGGCAGCCGCGACAGCACCCTGGCGGTGATGCAGCAGTTGAAAGCCGTTGACCAGCGGATCGCCATCGTCAACCTGTCCCGCAATTTCGGCAAGGAAATCGCGACGACGGCCGGGCTGGACCATGCACGCGGCGCCGCGGTCATCCTGATCGACGCCGACCTGCAGGACCCGCCCGAGGTCATCCCCGAACTCGTGGCCGCGTGGCGGCGCGGCTATGACACGGTCTATGCGCAGCGGCGCCAGCGCCAGGGTGAGACCTGGCTGAAGCGGGCGACGGCGGCGGCGTTCTACCGTGTGCTGCAACGGGCCACCTCGGTCGCCGTGCCGGCGGATACCGGCGACTTCCGGCTGATGAGCCGCCGCGTGGTCGATGCGCTGCTGGAACTGCGGGAGCATCACCGGTTCATGAAGGGGCTGTATGCCTGGGTCGGGTTCCCAAGCTGTGCGGTGCTGTATGACCGTCATCCGCGCTATGCGGGGTCGAGTGCGTTCAACTACTGGAAGCTGTGGAATTTCGCGCTGGAGGGCATCACCAGCTTCACCACGGCGCCACTGCGGTTTGCGACCTATCTGGGGCTTGCGGTCGGCTTCGGGGCGGCGGTGTTCCTGGCGCAGCTGCTGGTGCGCACGGTGCTGTTCGGCAACCCGGTGCCCGGCTATCCCAGCCTGATGGCGGTGGTCCTGTTTCTTGGCAGCGCCCAGCTGATCACCCTGGGCAGCATTGGCGAATACCTCGGCCGTGTCTTCAACGAAGTGAAGCGCCGCCCGCTGTATTTCGTTGAGCGGTATGTGCCGAGCAGTGCGGACGTGCCAGAGTTCACGCTGGAGCACAATTTGCATACACCACCGCTGCATGCACCACCGCTGCACACGCCCGATCGGGCGCCGGTGTTCGTGGACCAGGCGGCCGAGACAACCACCGTCGGCGCGCCGGGCGGCGGCTGATCGGCCGCCCGGTCCACGAACGCCGGATCAGGATGGTGGCGGCCCTCTGCCCGCCGGCGCAGAGCGTTCCCGCCGTCGCCACACCACCCCGATGGCGCAAACCGCGACGAACCCGGTGCCGGCGACCAGATTGATCGCCCGCAGCGCACCGATGACATCGGCGATGGCGCCGAGGGTCAGAATGCCCAGCGGCCCCATGCCGATGCACACCGTGAGCAGCCCCATCAGGCGGGAGCGGATGTGCATCGGCGCGTGCAGCACGATCAACGATGTCTGCATGTTGGCGAACGCCGCCGATCCGAAGCCGCCGGTGGTCAGCAGCAGGCAGGCGATCCAGAACGCCGGGGCCAGCGGCATGGCGGCCACGCAGGCCAGCAACAGCATCGACCCGCCGACCATCAGCACCCGTCCGCTGATCCGGGGCTCCCGCGTTGTCAGCAGCGCGCCGCCCAGGAAGCCGCCGAACGCCTCCGACGCCGCCAGGATGCCGACCAGGGTGGGGGAGACGCGGAAGATCTGCCGTCCGACCGGCGCCACCAGCGCCGCATACGGGAACCCCATGAAGTTCATCGCGATGGTGACCGCCAGAACGCCGCCGATGATGACGTCGGCGCGGACGAAGCGCACCGCCTCGGCCAGGTCGCGCGGCACGTTGCCCAGCACCAGCCGCCGCGTCGCCTGCCGGTAGCCCACGCCCGTCGCCAGCAGCGTTGCCACGGCATAGACGCAGGCGGACACGCTGAACGACCCGGCCAGGCCCATGAACTGGTAGATCACGCCGGCGATGAAGGGGCCGAGCATACGGGTGAAGGAGTTGGTCATGGTGTCGAGCGCGAGGGCGCGGGACACCAGGCGGCCTTCCACACACTCCCCCACCATGCGCCGGCGGGTGGCCATTTCGGTGGACCAGACGACGCCCGACACGAGCGCGGCGGCGGCCACGTGCCATGGGCGGGCCAGCCCGGTCCAGGCGAGCAGGGCGATCGACAGGGAGGCAAGGCAGGTGACCGCCTGGCCCCAGACCAGCACGCGCTTGCGGTCCACCGCCTCGGTCACCACGCCGGAGAACGCGCCCAGCAGGAACATGGGTAATGTCCGGGCGGCCGAAACGACCGCCACCGCGAGCCCGGAGCCGGTGATGTCCAGTGTGAACAGGGCGGCCGACAGAACCTCAAACCAACGCATGGTGTTGACGCAGCCGCCGATCGCCCACAGGCGGCGGAAGGCCGATGACGACAGCAGGGCCCGCAGGCCGTTGCCCGACGTAAGCACAGTCATAGTGCTTTCCGCTGGCGCGGCGCTTAACGGGGTTTTCGAAGCGCGCGGGTGCGACGCGCAGGCAGGAGGGGCTGCATGGGCCAGGCAGGCGATAGCATGACGTTTCCCTGTTTTCGTATCTGCACGGAATAGAAGCATCCCGGCGCGGCATGGAC
>DAICYU010000590.1 GCA_027311485.1 Acetobacteraceae bacterium | reverse complement strand
GGCGCGTTCCCAGTATTCGACGTCGCGCCCGTGCGGCTTACCTTCGGATTCCCATAACAGGTAGGCACGCTCCCGAACGCGATGCTCACGTTCGGGATCGACCACCAGCGGATTGCGGGAGGTTGGGTGGGTAGGTTTACGTGCCATGGGACCTCGCGGTAACGGTCAAGCCGGCCTTTAACGACGGATGACCGAAACCGTTGCGTCTTTTCAGACCTGCGGCCCCCGGAACTCCGGCGTCGATTGCAGTAGCGGAAATGCACTATGCGCATGTGGTAGCGTCACCTGCGGCGCATCGCGGAACACGAAACCGGGATGAAGCTCATTCAATCGCCGGGCGCCGGCCAGCGCCATGGCGACGCCGAACTCATGCTCCAGCAATTCCAGCATCTTGTGCACCCCGGCGTCGCCGTCGGCTGCCAGAGCGTAGCAATACATCCGCCCTATCGCCACGGCATCGGCCCCCAGCGCAATCGCCTTCACGATGTCCGTGCCACGGCAGATGCTGCCATCGACGATCACCTTGGCGCGTCCGCGTACCGCCGCCATCACCTCGGGCAGCACATCCATCGAGCCGCGGCCATGGTCGAGCTGCCGGCCGCCATGGTTGGAGACATAGACGCCATCGACGCCGTGCTCACAGCAGATCGCCGCGTCCTCTCCGGTGCCGATGCCCTTCAGGATCAGCGGAATGCTGTGCTTGTCCTTGAAGCGCTTGACGTTGTCCCAGCTGAAGCTCGCCTGGTAGCTCTGCCCGGTGGCGACGGCGCGCCACGGCTTGACGAAACGGCCGGCAATGTCCCGCTCACGGCGCGAATAGGCGGCGGTGTCCACGGTGATGGCGAATGCATCGTAGCCGGAATCGACGGCACGCTTCACCACATCATCGATCCAGGCGTCATCGCCGCGGACGTAAAGCTGGAAGATCTTCGGGCCATGCGCCGCGTCCGCTGCTTCCTCAAGCCCCGGCGCCGTCACCGAGCTCACCATAATCGGAATCCCGAACGCCGACGCCGCTCGGCCCGCCGTCGCGGCGCCACCAGGGTGGAACGATTCCAGCGACCCGACCGGCGCCAGGATCACCGGCAGGCGCAGCTTGCGGCCAAACAGCGTGGTGCCAAGATCGACCTTGGAGACGTCCATGCAGACCCGCGGGCGCAGCGCCAGGGAATCCAGCGCCATGCGATTGCGCCGAAGCGTCGTCTCCGTCTCCGTGGCGCCGACCAGGTAGCCCCAGATATGGTCTGAAAGCTTGGCGCGCGCGGCCGGGATGAATTCGTGCAGGCACTGGAAATCGCCAGTAGGTTCAAACAGATGCTTGGCTTCGACCTGGTCCATGGTTCCCCCGGTTCTGTATCGGCAGGTATGAGGCATGGACCGGCCAGGATGTGCAAGGGTCGATCAGGCCGGCCAGAACCGCGGTGTTTGCAAGGCCGGCAGCCTGTCCGGTCATGGCCGGACCGGTGTGGCGACGGCCGGCGCCCGACTGACAGCCGGCCGCGTTTCCGGCATGGCCACGGCCAGCAGTATCGTCGCCAGCGCACCGGCGGCGGCCAGCAACAGGAAGGTTGCGGCGTCGCCGAAATGCGTGCCGATCCACCCGGCGACGGCAGTGCTGACGGTGCCGCCAAGGCCGGACGCCAGGCCCAGGGCGCCGATGGCAAAGTTCAGGTAGCCGGTGCGTTGCGTGAGGTCGGCGGCGATCAGCGGCAGCATCAGGCCGACCACCGCGGCGTCGATGCCGTCCAGCGCCTGGTACAGCGTCAGCGGCACCGCGGCGGGCAGCGTGGCGAACAGCAGCGCGCGCAGCGGCACTACGGCGAAACCGGCCAGCAGCACCGGACGCCGGCCGATGCGCTGTGCCAAGGCCCCGGCCCAGGGCGCGATCACGGCGGTGATGATCTGCGGCAGGATGATGGTGGCGGACACGATGTAGCCGGGCGCGTCATCCCGCCGCGTCAGGCCGTTCAGCGCCACCGGCAGCAACGCGGCATTGGCAACCTGGAACAGCACGATGGCCACCGCGAAGATATGCAGGGCCGGTTCACGAAAGATCTGCCACGGCCAATGCACCCGCTCCCGCGGATGGCGCAGCGCCGGATGGTCGGTGGCCGGATCGATATGCTCGGACGCGCGGATCAGGAACAGCGATCCCAGCGCCGGCACCGCCAGCAACGCCGTGACCAGGAACACCGCCTGTTCGGAAATCGCCGAGGCCGCCAGGCCAAGCAGTCCGGCGGCGGCGGCGTTGCCGAGGGAAGCGTAGCGGGTGTTGACGCCGAGCCGCTCGCTGTAATTGTCGTGGCCGCAAACCGATAGTGTCAGCGCGGCGATCGCCGGCGTCATCACGCTGCTGGCGACGGCGTGGGCAATCTGCGCGCTCCAGACCAGCGGGCGGGTGGGAAACGGGAACAGCATCAGCGCGCTGATGCCCAGGGCGATCAGGGCACCGCCGGCGGCAATCCGCTTGTGGTGCACCTGATCAACCAGCATGCCGCCGGGCAGCTGGCTGACCAGGGCGGCGAACGTGCCGATCGACAGGGCGATGCCCAGCGCCGCCAGGCTCCAGCCCTGTTGCGTCAGCCAGACAGCGATGAACGGCCCAAACCCGGCTTGTACCGCCGCGGTCAGGAAGTTCAGCGCGTTCAGGCCCAACCGGCTTCGGTCCACGTTAACCACCCAAGGAACACGGCGGACCGCAGCGTTCCGACTCGGTCCGTGCTGATCCATCCGGTGCCGGACTTTGTCAGGAACCGCGGACACGGCAAGGCTTGGCACCAGCGGCGCCGGGCGTAGCCGCAACGGCTTTCCATCCGCGCGGTTCGACGGGGCAACGCCCCGCCGACCTTGTCGCACATCAGGCCGGCATCACGCCGCCTCGTCGTGTATCAGACCGGCGTCACACCGGTCTTGTCGAGCAGCGGACCGGCATCACGCCGGTCCTGCCATGCTCCTCAGATTTCGCCG
>DAICYU010000058.1 GCA_027311485.1 Acetobacteraceae bacterium | reverse complement strand
ATGCCGATACGGTGCCGCCGCCGGACTGGATCGCTCGCAATCTGGCCGCCATCGACGCCGGCGCCGACATCGTCTGCGGCCGCGCCCTCATCGACGCGCAGGACGCTCGGCTGATCCCCGGCCACCTGCATTCGGACGACGCACTGGAACGTGAACTGACCGGGCTGCTGGACAATTTGGCCTGGGTGCTCGATCCCGAACCGCACGATCCGCCGCCGCGCCACACCGAAGCGTCGGGTGCCAGCCTGGCCATCACCATGCCGATGTTCCGCAAGGTTGGCGGCGTCCCCGACATTCCGTGCAGCGAAGACCGCGCCCTGGTGCGTGCGGTGTGGGAGCATGACGGGCGGGTGCGCCACGATCCCGGGATCGTCGTCACCGTGTCCGGCCGCGTTGCCGGCCGAGCGACCGGCGGCATGGCGGAGACGATCCGCCGGCGGATGGCGCGCCAGGATGAATTCACCGATGAGCAGGTGGAGCCACCTCAACTGGCCTGGCAGCGATACGCGTTGCGCCGCCGCGTGCGGCTATGCCGAGCGGGCGGGACGGATGCAGGGCTGGCGGCTGATTTGGCGGTCACGCCGGACTGTCTGCGCCACGCCCTCCGCCGCCCTTTTTTCGGCGCCGCCTGGGCAGCCCTGGAGGCGGCCAGTCCCAGGCTGGTCCGCCAGAGGGTACGCTTCGTCGATCTGCCGGCGGAGATTGCGATGGCCCGGGCCTTGCTGCCGGCTGATGCCATGGCGGCCGACTGATGGCCGGTTATGTCGCCGGCCTGGTGCCATGGATGCAGCAGCGGGCCGAGGTGCTCGACCGCGAGTCGCGTTTCCCGGCCGCGGAGATCGACCGTCTGCGCGCGGTCGGCGCGCTGGAACCCGTCCTGCCCGTCCGGGACCGGCAGCGCAACGACGCGGCGGCCGAGGCGCTGGCATCGCTGCTGGTCCAGGTCGGCCGGGGCAACCTCTCGGTCGGGCGCGTGCTGGAAGCGCACATCAACACGCTGCACCTCGTCGCGCGCTATGGAACGCCATCGCAATGGCAGACAGTGTGCCAGTCGGTGCGCGATGGCGCCCTGTATGCGCTGTGGGTCACCGATCCGCCGGACGGCGGCCTGCTGATGCAACGCCACGGCGATCGCATCCGGCTGACCGGCGCCAAGCAGTTCTGCTCGGCCGCCGGGTTCGCCACCGGCACGCTGCTGACGGCGCATGATCCTGAGGGCAACCGCTGGATGCTGGTTGTGCCGCTCGGCATTGGCGAGACGGTCACGCCCCTGCCCGCGCCGCTGTCCGGCATGCGCGCCGCCGTCACCGGGGCGGTTGATTTCACCGGCTGCGAAGTGTCGGCCGATACGGTGCTGGGGCAGCCCGGCGATTACCTGCGGGAACCGGATTTTTCCGCCGGCGCCTGGCGGGGATCGGCGGTCGCGCTCGGCGGGCTGGTGGCGCTGGTCGACCATGCCGTCGCGCAATTGCGCAATGCCGGCCGGCTCGACAGTCCGCATACGCAGGCGCGCATGGGTGAGGCATTCATCGCCCGTGAAACCGCCCGCCACTGGGTGCGCACCGTCGCCCTGGCGGCCGAGGACCCGACGCTGGACACCGAGCACAGGGTCGCCACCGTCAACCTGGGGCGCATTGCCGTCGAAACTGCCTGCCTTGATGCGATGCGCCTGGTGCAGCGCTCCCTGGGGCTGACGTCATTCCGCCAGGGCAGCCCGGTCGAACGCATCTGCCGCGACCTGGCCACCTACCTGCGCCAGCCGGCACCCGACGATGTGCTGACCTACGCTGCCCGGTGGTTCGCCGAACACCCTGATGCGAGCGCCGACGGGGCGGTCCGCAACACATCGGCTCCTGAGACATCGGCTCCTGAAACATTGGCTCCTGAGACGGCCGCCCTACGATGAGCCTCGCGGGCGATCACCACCGCGCCTGGCGCAGCCTGCCGCTGGGCGCACTGGACGGCATCATCGGCGCCGGCACCTGCCTGATCCTGGCGCCGCACCCGGATGACGAAAGCCTGGGCTGCGGCGGGCTGATCGCCTCCGCCGTTGCCGCCGGCCGGGCGCCCCTTGTGGTCATCCTGACTGATGGCGCCGGATCGCACCCACACTCCCGCGCCTATCCGCCCGACCGCCTGCGAGCGACGCGGGAAGCGGAAGCGGCCCAGGCCGTCGCCTGTCTCGGGCTACCGCCGGAGCGGCTGACATGCCTGCGCCAGCCCGACACGGCTGCGCCGCACCAGGGGCCGGACTTCGACGCGGTGGTCGGCCAGTTGCGCGCGCTGCTCGGGCGGGAGCCTGGTTGCACGACGATCCTCGCGCCGTGGGCGCATGACCCGCATTGCGATCACCAGGCGGCGTCCCGCATCGCCGGCGCCATCGGCATCCGCCATCTGGCCTATCCGGTCTGGGGCTGGACACTGCCAGCCGACGACGCGGTCCCGGCCCCTGTCGGCACTGGCTGGCGCCTGCCAATCGGTGCGCATCTGCCCGCCAAGCGGCATGCCATCCAGGCGCACCGGTCCCAGTACGGCGGCCTGATCACCGATGATCCCACCGGCTTTCAGCTGCCGCCCGGCCTGCTGTCGGTCTTCGACCAGCCCTTTGAGACATTCCTGCTGCCATGACCGAATCCCGCCCCGCCGATCACTTCAGACGCCTGTACGAGGCCACGGACGATCCCTGGGGCTTCACCACCAGCCCCTATGAGCAAGCTAAATATCGCCACACCGTCGATGCGCTCGCCGGCCGGCGCTTCGCCGCCGGGCTGGAGGTGGGATGCTCGATCGGCGTGCTGACCCGCCTGCTGGCCGAACAGTGCGACACGCTGCTGGGCGTGGACATCGTCGAGGACCCGCTGCCGGCCGCCCGTGCCCGTTGCGCCGACCAGCCCTGGGTGCGCTTCCAACGCATGCGCGTACCGCTGGAATGGCCGCAGGGCCGCTTCGACCTGATCGTCCTGTCCGAGGTGCTGTACTTCCTTGCCAGTGCCGACATCGATCTGTGCGCGCGCCAAGCCCTCGCCAGCCTGCTGCCGAACGCCGTCATCGTCCTCGTCAACTGGCTCGGCCAGTCCGACGATCCGACCACAGGGCATGAGGCGGCGGAGCGATTTATCGCTGCAAGCGGGCTGCCCGTCCTGCACCAGGCGCAGACCAGCGGCTACCGGCTCGATCTTCTGTCCGGCCTCCCCGCTTGACGAACCGGCCCGGCAGATTGTTGGGTGCGGCCCCATGCTCGATCACCTGAAAGCCAACAACCGCGCCTGGGCAGCGCGCAAAATTGCCGCCGACCCGGGCTTCTTCAAACGCCTTGTCGGCCAGCAGGCACCACAGTACCTCTGGATCGGCTGCGCCGACAGCCGCGTGCCGGCGAATGAGATCGTCGATCTCGATCCCGGTGAATTGTTTGTTCATCGGAATATTTCCAACCTGGCGCCGCCGCAGGACGCCAACTACCTGTCGGTGCTGCAGTTCGCTGTCGATGTGCTGAAGGTCAGGCACATTATGGTCGTTGGTCATTACGGCTGTGGTGGCGTCGCGGCCGCCGTGGACGGCCAGCGTCGCGGTCTGGTCGATCACTGGCTGCATCCGATCCGGGAGGTGTATGCGGACAATCGCCAGGCGCTGGAGGCGATCTCGGACAAGCGGGTCCGGCTCGACCGGCTGTGTGAGCTGAATGTGATCCGGCAGGTGCGCAATGTCGCGTCCGACGTCTTCGTGCAGGACGCCTGGGGCCGCGGCCAGCCGCTGAGCGTGCACGGCTGGGTCTACTCGCTGGCCACGGGCCTGGTGAATGACCTGAACGTGACCATCCGCAGGCCGGAGGACCTTGGTTAGCGGCAGGCCCGCTCATCGCAACGGGCATCTGATCGCAACCAGCGTTCAGGCCCGGGCCGGAGCAGCGTGTGCTACGGTCGGCCGGCCACCCGCCTGACCGCCGGCGCCAGCAAGGCGGCGATCAGACGGTAACCCGCGTCGGCCGGATGCACCCGGTCCGGTGAAAAAAGACTGCGGTCATTCCGGTGCGACGCCTCGGCCAGCATTACATCCTGGTTGAGGTCCACGACCGCGTCCGCACCGGCCTTATTCTCGCGCAGCAGCCGGTTGTAGTTTTCGAGTTCGTCGAACTGTGGCGGTGCGAAATCGAACCGCCGCAACTCGGTGGACACCACAATCTTCCAGCCTTGTTCGTGTGCCGCCGCAACGTAGCCGGTGAATGCCGCATACGTCTGCTGAGCGTCCCGACCCTGGGCGATATCATTGTCGCCCGCGTGGAAGACGATCACATTATGCGGGGTTGCCGGGTCGAACAACGGCGCGACCAGCTTCGGATACAGTTGCAGGCATTGCAGCACCGGCCGGCCGCCAACCGCGACGTTATGCACCACAACCGGTTCGCCGACCCGCGCGACCACCTGCGCATCGAGCCCATGGCCGGGCGTCGACCCCCACCCGGCCGAGATGCTGTCGCCGTCAAACACCAGGTTCACGCAGTCGGCGGCTGTGCAGCGTGGGTGCACATGCGTCTGCGCCTGAGTCTGCGTCGGCGCCGCCCCGGCCAGCAGGGCAAACACGCCGGCCACCAAGGCGCGCAGCCTCACGCCGCCTTCGCCTGCCGAGCGATCTGGTCGAGCGAACGCAGGGTGTCGCGCGCGAATTTGAGCCGGGTGGCAACATCCATGTCACGCGCGATCGCCAGCTTGTGGTCGGGTCGCAGCCGCACCAGCCCGCCTTTGCTGCCCAACCACTGGATCAGCCCCGCGGGATTGGAGAAGGCGTTGCCGCGGAACGTCAGAACCATGCCTTTCGGGCCGGCTTCCAGCTTCTCGACCCCTGCCTCACGGCAGGCGCGCTTCAGGGAGACCACGCCCAGCAGGTTTTCCACCTCCGGCGGCAGCTTGCCGAACCGGTCCACCAGTTCGGCCGCCATCGCGTCGGTTTCGGCATCCGACGCCAGGGCGCCGATACGCCGGTACAGCCCCAGGCGCACCGGCAGGTCGCGCACATAGTCCTCGGGGATCAGCACCGGCAGCCCCAGGGAAATATTCGGCGTCCAGTCGCGTTCCTGGCCAACCCGCTTGCCCTCGCCGACGCGGATATCGGCCACCGCGTCCTCCAGCATCTGCTGGTACAGCTCGATGCCGACCTCCCGGATATGGCCCGACTGCTCGTCGCCCAGCAGGTTGCCGGCACCGCGGATGTCCAGGTCATGGGATGCCAGCGTGAACCCTGCACCCAGCGCATCCAGCGTCTGCATCACTGTCAGGCGCTTTTCGGCGGCGACCGACAGGCGGTGGTTTTGCGGCCAGGTCAGGTAGGCGTAGCCCCGCTGCTTGCCACGGCCAACACGCCCGCGCAGCTGGTACAACTGCCCGAGGCCGAACATGTCGGCGCGATGGATCACCAGCGTGTTCACCGCCGGCATGTCCAGCCCGCTTTCGACGATGTTGGTGGACAGCAGGATATCGTATTTGCCGTCGCCGAACTCGGTCATCACCCGTTCCAGCTCGGTTGGCGCCAACCGGCCGTGCGCCTGCACCGTCCGGGCTTCCGGCACGATCTCCTTCAACCGTTCCGCCATCCGTCCCAGATCCTCGATCCGCGGCACCACGCAGAACACCTGCCCGCCGCGGAAGCGTTCGCGCTGGATCGCCTCGCGGATCACCACCGAGTCGAACGGCATGATGAACGTGCGCACCGCCAGCCGATCGACCGGCGGGGTGGCGATGATCGACATCTCCCGCACCCCGGTCAGCGCCAGTTGCAGCGTGCGCGGGATCGGCGTGGCGGTCAGCGTCAGCACATGCACCTCGGCGCGCAATGCCTTCAGTCGTTCCTTGTGCGCAACACCGAAGTGCTGTTCCTCATCGACGATCAGCAGACCCAGGTCGGAAAAGCTGATGCCCTTGGCCAGCAGCGCATGCGTGCCCACAACGATATTGATATCGCCGCTGGCGATGCCCTTGCGGACCTCATTGGCTTCCTTCGCCGTCACCATCCGCGACAGCTGCGCCACCTTGATCGGCAGCCCGGCGAAGCGGGCCGCGAAGGTACGGTGATGCTGCCGCGCCAGCAGCGTCGTCGGAACGACCACGGCGACCTGCGAGCCGGACATGGCGGCGACGAAGGCGGCCCGCAAGGCAACCTCGGTCTTGCCGAAGCCGACATCGCCGCAGATCAGCCGGTCCATCGGCTTGCCGGCGGCCAGATCTTCCAGCACGTCGGCGATGGCACGAGACTGGTCTTCGGTCTCGGCGAACGGGAACCGGGCGCAGAATTCGTCCCAGGTGCCTTCTGGCGGCGCCATCGTCTCGGCGTCGCGCACCTTGCGGGCGGCGGCGATCCGGATCAGCTCACCCGCCATGTCGCGGATGCGCTGCTTCATTTTCGCCTTGCGCGTCTGCCAGCCGGTGCCGCCCAGCTTGTCCAGCGCCACGCCGTCGTGCTCACTGCCGTAGCGCGACAGCAGCTCGATATTTTCCACCGGCAGGAACAGCTTTTCCCCGCCATCGTAGATCAGGCGCAGGCAGTCATGCGGTGCGCCCGTCACCTGCAGCGTCGCCAGCCCGTCGTAGCGGCCGATGCCGTATTCCTGGTGCACGACCAGATCGCCCTCGGCGATTTCGGTCGCTTCGGCGATGAACTGATCGGCCCGCTTGCGCCGCCGCGGCGGACGCGAAATCCGCTCTCCCAGCAGGTCCTGTTCCGCCACCAGCGCCAGCCGGTCGGCGACGAAGCCACGTTCCACGCCCAGGATCACCAGCGACACCGACCCGGCCGGTTTGCGCCGCACCGCGGCCCAGTCATCCTCCTGCGCGACGTCCTTGAAGCCGTGCTCCCGCAGCAGGTTGGTCAGCCGTTCCCGCGATCCGCGCGTCCATGCGGCCAGCACGATGCGCCGTCCCTCGGTGGCCCAGCGCTCCGCCTGCGTCCGCAGCTGATCGAACACATTGATACCCGGGCCGCCGGCCGACTGGGCAAAGATCGGCCCGGCGCGCCCGCCGCCGTCGATGCCGCCCGCCCCGTCCGGCTTGGCGAACGGCGTCAGCGCCAGACTCGGACCGAACGCCAGCATCTCATCCCAGCCGTCGCGGTCCAGGTACAGCATCGACGGCGGGATGGCCCGATACGGCACTTCCCCATCGCGCGGCAGGGACCGCCGCGCCTGGGCGTGGTCGGCAATCATTTCCAGCCGAGCCTCAAGGACTTCGTCAGACTGGTGGTCGAGGCTGACGGCGGCGTCCGGCAGGTAGTCCAGCAGGTTTTCCATCGTCGGATGGAACAGCGGCACCCAGTGTTCCATCCCCGGATGGCGCCGGCCTTCTGAAATCGACAGATACAGCGGATCGGACGCCGCATCCTGGCCGAACAGATCGCGCCAGTTGGTGCGGAACCGCGCCACCGAGTCCTTGTCCAGCGGCACTTCGGACACCGGGCGCAGCGACAGCGACTTGCGCTTGCCGGCGCTGCGCTGGGAACTCGGGTCGAAGTGGCGGATCGACTCGATCGCGTCGCCAAACAAATCAAGCCGGACCGGTTCGGTTTCGCCGGACGGGAAGATATCGATGATCCCCCCGCGCATGGCATACTCGCCAGGCTCCATCACCGTTCCAGCCCGGCCATAGCCGTTTGCTTCCAGGAACAGCGCGAGTTCTTCCGGCTTGACCTGTCCGTTGACGGCCAGGTTCATCGTCGTGCCGGCGAAGATCGAGCGTGGCGGCACGCGCTGCACCAGCGCGTTCACCGTCGTCAGCACGATGCGCGGCCCGGTCGGCTTTTCCAGCAGCCGGGTCAGCGTGGCGATCCGTTCGGACACCAAGGCGGGGTTCGGCGACACGCGGTCGTAGGGCAGGCAGTCCCAGGCCGGAAACCGCAGAATCTCCGCCTCGGGCATCACGAACGCCAGCGCCTCGGCCAGCCGGGCCATGCGGGCATCGTCGCGCGCAACATGCAGGACGCTGCCAGGATGTTCACGGCGGCGCTGCGCCAGCAGGAACGCATCCCACCCTTCCGGTGCGCCCCAGACTCGGACAGGTTCACTCATCGGGCAGGTTCGCTCATCGGGACAGGTAATCCCGGATACGGCAAAGCATCGGCGTTTCATCCTCGGGCGGGATCGGCGCTCGGCGCGTCAGCCAGTCCGCCAGCAGGGTGTCAGGAATTTCCATTACCGCCTCTAACGCATCCAGGTCGGCTTCGGTTAAATCAGCCAGATGCGCACGAACGAATCCGCCAATCATCAGGTCGTTTTCAAACGTCCCGCGATGGGTGGCACGAAACAGGAGGCGCCGGCGCCTGGTGTCCGACCCTGTCGGATCCGCTTGGGAGTAATTTGGTTCAGTCATTTCCGGGCTGTGATATAGAGCGCGATGGCGCATTGCGAAACTGTCCGAGCATGTAAATCACCCCCTAAGCCGTGCAGCCCTGCCCCCCGGACCTGTCAAACGTGAAAGAAGACCCGATCGCGCCGCTTTTTGCGCCCCTGACCAGCTTGCGCGGCATAGGACCGGCCGTCGCGGCCCTGATTGCGCGCGCCACTGGCGGGGAACGGATTGTCGACCTGCTGTTCCACCTGCCCGATTCGTATCTGGACCGTAGCGCCCGCCCCACCATCCGGTCGGCAAAGCCGGGCAGCATCGCGACCCTGGCGGTGGAGGTGGTGCGCCACGAACGGCCGGCCTCCTCGCGCCAGCCCTGGCGGGTGATCGTGCGCGATGACACCGGCACCGCCGAACTGGTGTTCTTCAAGTTTACCCGGGAAGCGCAGATGCCGCCCGGCGCCAGGCTGCTGGTGTCCGGGAAGCTGGACGCGTTCAACGGCCGGCTGACGATCCCGCATCCGGACCACGTGGTGCCCGCCGATCAGCCGGACCGCATCCCGAAGGTCGAGCCGGTATGGCCGCTGACCGCCGGGCTGTGGCCGCGCCAGGTCGCCAACGGGCTGGCCCAGGCGCTGGCGATGCTGCCGGACCTGCCGGAATGGCAGGACCCGGCGCTGCTGCGGCGGGAGAACTGGCCCGACTTCGCCACCGCGCTGCGCAGCGTGCAGGCGCCCGAAACCAGCGAGCCCGATCGCCGTATGCGTGCCCGCCTGGCCTATGACGAACTGCTGGCCGGACAGGTCGCGCAGGCGCTGATCCGCGGCCGGGTGCGCGCCCGGCTTGGCCAGCCGCTGCTGGGCGATTCCCATCTGCGCGACACCGCGCTGCGCCGGTTCGGCCATCCGCTGACGCACTCGCAGCACTGTGCCCTGCGGGAAATCGACACCGATCTTGCCTCCCCCCGGCGGATGCTGCGGCTGCTGCAGGGCGATGTCGGCTCCGGCAAGACGCTGGTCGCACTGCTGGCGATGCTGCGCGCCGTCGAGGCCGGCAAGCAGGCCGCGCTGATGGCGCCGACCGAGGTGCTGGCGAAGCAGCACCACCGCACCCTGAGCCGGCTGTGTCCAGTGCCGGTGGCGCTGCTGACCGGCGGCGTCAAGGGCAAGGACCGCGCCCACCTGCTGCGCGCGATCAGGACCGGCGATATCCAGATCGTCGTCGGCACCCATGCCCTGTTCCAGGATTCGGTGGAGTACCGCAACCTTGCCCTGGCCGTGATCGATGAGCAGCATCGTTTCGGCGTCAATCAGCGCCTGACCCTCGGCGCGAAGGGGGAGCACACCGATGTCCTGGTCATGACCGCGACCCCCATTCCGCGCACCCTGCTGCTGACGCAATGGGGGGAGATGGATGTCAGCCGCCTGACAGACAAACCGCCGGGCCGCCAGCCGATCCGCACCACGCTGCACTCCCTGGGCACCATGCCGACGGTGCTGGAAGGCATTGCCCGCAAGCTGGACGAAGGCGCGCAGGTCTACTGGGTATGCCCGATCGTCGCCGAATCCGAAGCCCTGGACGTTGCCGCCGCGGAGGAACGGTACGCCCACCTGCGGCGCGAGTTTGGCGACAGCGTCGGCTTGGCGCACGGGCAGCAGACCGCCGAAATCCGCGACTCGGCACTGGCCGCGTTCGCCGCCGGCGCCACGCGGCTGCTGGTCGCCACCACGGTGGTGGAGGTCGGGGTCGACGTGCCGACCGCGTCGGTCATGGTGATCGAGCATGCCGAACGCTTCGGCCTGGCCCAACTGCACCAGTTGCGCGGCCGGGTCGGACGCGGTTCCACCGCCAGCTTCTGCCTTCTGCTGCATGAGGACTGGGTGAATGAGACAGCGCGACGGCGGCTGACACTGCTACGCGACACCGATGACGGATTCGTGATTGCCGATGAGGATTTTCGCCTGCGCGGTGGCGGTGACGCCCTGGGCACGCGGCAAGCCGGCCTGCCCGGCTACCGGCTGGCCGACCCCGAGGCCCACGAGCCGCTGCTGCACATGGCGCATCGCGACGCGGCGGTGCTGCTGTCACGCGATCCGAAGCTGGACTCGCCCCGTGGCCGGGCGACCCGGATCCTGCTGCGGCTGTTCGAGCGCACCGCTGCGATGCGAACACTGGCCGCGGGTTGAGGCCGGCGTCGCGGCGCCCTATGGGCACGACTCGAGCATACCGTTCATCGTGGGTATATGCGTACTGTGGCTGTTGCACCTGATATCGATCCAACCCTGACCCTGCGCGAAAGTGATATCCGGCGGTTGTTCAACCCCGGAACGCTGTCGGCCGGACGTTCGTATGAGCAGCGCGGACGCGTGCAGGAGCTTGAGATCAGTGAGCGCGGCGCGCGGATCACTGCGACCACGCAGGGCAGCCGGCCGGACCCGTACCTTCAAGACGTCAAGATCAGCCCCTCGGCCAGCAACGGCATTCAGGTCAGGGGTATCTGCAGCTGTCCTGTCAGGCGTGGATGCAAGCACATCGCGGCGGTGCTGATCGCGGCGCTAAGGCAGCAGGGTCCGGCGACCCGGCACCAGGCGGCGGCCCAGCAGCAGGCGGCCGAGCAGCAGGCGATCCAGCAGCAGGGACACCTGTCGCTGATGCCGACAGCGAGGCCGAAGGCGCCGGCCGGGTTGCCGCCGCAAATCGAATACTGGCTGGCGGAGCTGGACCGGACCGAGGAAGAAGAACCGACTGAAGACTTTCCGTCGTCGATCCGGAACCGCGTGTTCTATGTGCTCAGCGCCCCCGCCGGCACCGACGGCCAGACCGGCCGGCTTGCGATCGACCCGATGACCGTCAGCCTGCTGAAGCACGGTGGCCTGGGCTCGATCAAGCGCTACGCACCGCATCAGGTGACCACGCCGGCGAAATACCTGCGTCCGTCCGACCGGATCATCCTGCAACGACTGGATCGCCGCGTCGGCTTCACCAGCCAGCTGGCCGACGACGATCCGGCCGACACGCTGCGCCGCATCCTGGCGACCGGACGAGCCCGCTGGGCGAGCGCCGAGGGGCCGGCCCTGGCCGAAGGTCCGGAACGGCAGGGACAGATCGTCTGGGCCACCAATCCGGACGCGTCGCAGCGCCCGACCGTGGTGCTGGATGAAGGCCTGATCCCCATACGCATCCCGGCGCCCTGGTATGTCGACCCCGCGGCCGGAACCATGGGTCCGGTGGCTCTGGACCTGCCGCGGCGCCTGGCGTCCCGCCTGCTGGATGCTCCGGCGATCCCGCCCGAAGCCGCCGCCGAGGTGCGGGCGCACCTGTCGCAGCGTGCCGCCGTCAGGAACGTGCCGGTGCCGGCCGAAATGCGGCCGCCGGAGGCCGTGCGCACCCGCATGCAGCCGCATCTGCGGCTGATCAACGGCACCCTGCCCAACGACCCCAGCGTGGGGCGCGGTTCGGCCAAGCCCCTCGGCCACGGGCTGTTCGCCGTGCCGCTGGTTCGGCTGTCCTACCAGTACGGCCCGGTCACCCTGCCCCGCTCCTCGCGTCCCCTGCCGCGCATCACCGTGCACGACGGCACGCTGTATGAGGTCGAGCGGGACCGGGCGGCAGAGCAGCAGGCGCTGGCGGAGCTGGCGCGGATCGGCTTCGCGTCGGTCAATGAGGTTGTGCCGGTGTATTACCAGCACGCCCACACCGACGATTTCGGCCTGCGTGAAAACGGCGGTCCGACAAACTGGCTGCATGTCGTGACGCAGGAAGTGCCGCAGTTGCGCGCCGCCGGCTGGACGGTGGAGATCGATCACGACTTTCCGGTCCAGATCGTCTCGGCCGATACCGAGATCGAGGCCGAACTGTCCGAGGGCTCGGGCGAAAGCTCGGGCATCGACTGGCTGGAACTGCATCTGGGCGTCACCGTGGACGGCCAGCACGTCGATCTGGTACCGGCGCTGGTGAAGCTGATCGCCCGGCCGGAAGCCGCCGCCCTGGCCGAGGGCCCCGACGACAAGCCGTTCGTCCTGCCGCTGCCGGACGGCCGCCTGCTGACCCTGCCGATGGCCCGCATCCGGCCCACCCTGCAGGCGCTGCTGGAGCTATGGTCGAACGGCGGCATCGACGGCGAGGCGGAGCACCTTCGTTTCAGCCGCATGGATGCGGCCGATCTGGCGGCGCTGGAGCAACGCTCCGGCCTGATCTGGCGCGGCGGCGAATCACTGCGCTCGCTCGGACGCTCCCTGCGGGAGGCTGGGGGAGTCCCGAATGCGACGATCCCGCCGTCATTCCTGGCGACGCTGCGGCCGTACCAGGCGCAAGGCGTGGACTGGCTGCAGTTTCTGGGGGCATCCGGCCTGGGCGGGGTGCTGGCCGACGACATGGGCCTGGGCAAGACGGTGCAGACCCTGGCGCATCTGGCGATCGAAAAGGCCGCCGGCCGGCTGGACCGGCCATCGCTGATCGTCTGCCCGACCAGCCTGATCCCCAACTGGACCAATGAGGCGCGCCGGTTCGCGCCCAACCTGACCGTGCTGCCGCTGCACGGATCGGCGCGCAAGGCCGGGTTCAAGCATATCCCGAAACACGACCTGGTCCTGTCC
>DAICYU010000589.1 GCA_027311485.1 Acetobacteraceae bacterium | reverse complement strand
CGCCCCCATTACCACTTTTCGCCCGGGAAAGCCGAATAGCGCAACGATGGTAATGACGGTGAGCAATTTGAATTGCACGAAATGGCTCATGAAGCTGACGGTGAGCATGAAGGCAAGCCCAGCGTAGCGGCGCCAGTCGGTATTGAAGAAGATCGCGCCGGATATGAACAGGAACGCAATCACCATGTTGTTGATGAACGCCCCCAGTTCGGCGATGTTCGCATACAGCGAGTAGTCGCCTTCATATCCCAGGCCCTGCGCATACGTGACCAGCGGCGCCACGACGACACTCAGCACGATGACGGTCGTTGCGCCGATGAAGACACTGCCGTCCAGAAGACGGCGGCGGAAATACGCTTTCGCGCCCCAGGCGACAGCGAACACACCCACCACCGGTATCAGCTGCCGGATGATGGCGTCTTCAAAGAAATAGGTCTGCCAGGACGTCGGGAAGATCCGGAATATGGAAAGCACGCCAACCAGGATGCAGAAAAGCAGATAGGTGCCCAACATCCGTGGCGGCATTGTCCGGCGAATCAGCGCGTACACAACGCAGAAGCCGACCGGAGTCACAATGAATCCCGGGCCGATCAGACGCAATGAAATCGACAACCCGCAGGACAGCCAGATCCCCGACAGGAACAGCACGTAGTCGTACATATCCAACGGGAATCCATTGCGTCGATATGCGGACACCTGGTTGCTCATGCAGGCACTTTCGACACCGTCGCCTGCCGGCGCTGTGCGCGACGGCCAGCGGCTTTGCCCACCAGCCGGACCCGGTTCAGGATCACGGCACCAAGCTTATGCCGCGGGACGCTTTTCAGCGCCTCGCGCAGTTCTGGCGTTCGTGTCCGACGCGATTGCGCCACGACGACCACCTGGTCGACCAGGCCGATGGCTGCTTCCAGATCTGCTGTCCGCGCCAGGGAATGAAAATCGACAACAATGCAATCATAGTCGAGACGCACGCTCTCGATCGCCGAAGCAATGGAGAGGGACGCGTTCAACTCCGACAGCGGCGCCGTCGCGCGTAGGATCAGAACATCCAGCGTATCGCTGCCCAGCTTGATAATGCTGCGGGCGCTCGCCAGCCTGCGGCTCTGGCCGACCGGCAGCGCGGCATCGTCCACCGGGCGTTGACGCCAGTTTGCGTCCAGCAGCAGCGTCCTCTGCCCGCTCTCGGCGATCACCCGCGCCAAATGCGCCGCCAGCAGCGATACCCCAACGCCGTCCACCGGCGCAGCCATGCCAATAACCCGCGCCCCGCGGCGGGTGGCGCTGTCGGGCAGCGTAACGGCCATCCGGGCCACCGCCTCATACAAGGGATCGCATGTCACCAGATAGGACGGCTGCAGATCGCTTCCGGCGCGGGCGGGGGCTCGCAGATCGGCACGGGCCAGTTCCGGCGCCGACGTCACCCGCTCAAGGCCATCCGACCGCTGCACATCGTCCGTTGTCCGCAACAGGTCGTCCGTCGCCTCCTGGATCAAGGCCCGACCAAGGCCGATGACGCCGCCGACGACGGTGAATGCGGCAACGACGATGACGCGCGAACTTGCCAGCAGCGGCGGTGCCGCGGGCGTAATAACCAGAATACCCGGCGACAGGAACTGCGAGTCCGCATCCCCAAGCGCGCGTTGCAGCAACTTGCTGTAGAGGGCGCGGTAGGTATTGGTTCGGTCCTGCTGCTCCAGGAAGCGTGCCCTTGCCTGCGCGCCGGACCCGGCGGTTGCCGCCACCGCATCCTGCGTTGCTTCAGGCGGGAAAGCCTTGTCGCGCATCTCAGTCAGCAGCTTGCTGACATGCGCCGCGGTCTCCGCATGGGCATTGCGTTGCACCGCAAGCCGGCTGTCGATGTAGCTTTGAATGATGGCATTCGCCATGTCGGCAGACCGCGTGGAATCGTGCGAGGTAAACTGCACCTCCAGAATATCCGACGTACCAACCCGGTGCACCGACAGCGCTCGGCGGACGCGCACAATCGTTGCATATCGCGGCTCATGTTTTGGCACCGGCGACGACGGGCGCAGCAAGGCCCGCGCGTAGCGCATCGCCAGGGCGCGCAGGCCGCCGGCGGTTCTGCCGAATTCCGGATCGTCGAGCAGCTTCTTCGAGTCGACAACCCGCCCGATGATCTCATCCGATTCGAAAACCTGGACCTGCGTCTCGACATACGTGGAATGCGCTGCGTCCGTCTGTACCGCGGCATCCGCTGCACTGGCAGCCGCCTGGTCCTCCAGCAACACACTGGCCGAAGCCGTGTAGGACGGTGCCGACAGGATCGCATAGGCAGTGCCAACCAGAAGCCCACCCAGCACCCACAGCAGGCATATACGGCCGCGTTTGCGAATGAAACGACGGATCGCCTGGAAATTGATCGCTTCCTGGTCGTCGGGTCCCGGAATGTGTCCGGGCAGTTCAAACGACGCGGACTGAAGGGCGTCACTGTGCAGCATCGTTGTTACTCGGCTCACAAGGGAAATCGGCCACGCACGACACGAACGAAGGCCGGGACAACGGCGCTTACGCCGTTACCGCCGCCCCCCACGGCATTCATGGCCGGTGCCGTTTGCAAAGCACGGCCACCGAAAACAACCAGAAAACCACCCGAAATGACAACCACGACAGCCTCCTTGGCGATCACCGCAAGCGCCACCGCAGTAGCCGCATCCGACAGGTTTGACAGAAGCAGATAGGCAACGGTCAGAAGCACGCACAGGCTGAATGCATTCAGGGACGACCAGGCCCGCTCATGCCCGTAGTTAAACATGTATAGATTCGATGTGCAGGCATTCACATTCAGCAGCAGTGGAATGATCGCCATCAGCCGCACCGTCGGGATCGCGCCCGCGAAGGATGGGCCGAAGACCGGCACGATCAACAGTGGTGCCACAAGCAGCAATCCGAGACTGAACGCCGCGCCGACCACGAGCGTGAACAGGGACATCCGGATCAGCCGAAGGCCGGCACC
>DAICYU010000588.1 GCA_027311485.1 Acetobacteraceae bacterium | reverse complement strand
CCGAAAAGCTGCTGATCGAAGCCTGCCTGGAGCTGATGGCCACCGATGCCATCATTGCCATCCAGGACATGGGCGCCGCCGGCCTGACCAGTTCGTCCGTCGAGATGGCCGGTAAGGGCGAGGTCGGCATCGAACTCGATCTCGACCACGTCCCGGCCCGCGAGACCGGCATGACCGCATACGAGTTCATGCTGTCGGAAAGCCAGGAACGCATGCTGATGGTCCTCCGCCCGGACCGGGAGCAACTCGCCCGCGACATCTTCACCAAGTGGGACCTGGATTTCGCTGTGATCGGTCGCCTGACCGATACCGGCCGCATTACCGTCCGGCACCGGGGGCAGGTCGAAGCGGACATTCCACTGGCGCCGCTCAACGACCAGGCACCGCTCTACACGCGCCCGACGGTCGATACGCCGAAGCGCGAAAAGCTCAACCCTGCCCGCATCGAGGACAGGCTGGGGTTGACCCGTGCGCTGGAGAAGCTGATCGCCAGCCCCGACCTGTGCTCCCGCGCCTGGGTCTGGGACCAGTATGACAGCACTGTCGGCGGCCAGACGGTGAAGCGCCCCGGCGCCGCTGACGCCGCGGTCGTGAAACTGGAAGGCCTGAAGCGTGCATTGGCGCTGACAACCGATTGCACGCCACGCTACTGCCAGGCCGACCCGGAAACCGGCGGCGCGCAAGCCGTGGCGGAAGCCTGGCGCAACCTGATCGCCGTCGGCGCCCGCCCGCTGGCCATTACCGACAACATGAACTTCGGCAATCCCGAGAAGCCCGAAATCATGGGACAATTCGCCGCTGCCATCCGTGGCATGGCAGCGGCCTGCGAGGTGCTGGAGTTCCCCGTCGTCTCTGGAAATGTCAGCTTGTACAACGAAACCGAAGGTCGCCCGATCCTGCCCACTCCGGCAATCGGCGGCTTGGGAGTACTGGACGACGTGGCACAGGCCGTCGGCCTCGCCCTGCCGCCCTGGCTGGATCTGGTACTGATCGGTGCAACCACCGGATGGATGGGCCAGTCCCTGTGGCTGCGCGAGGTGACCGGGCGAGAGGACGGGGCGCCCCCACCGGTTGATCTGGCCGTGGAAAAGGCGAACGGTGAGTTCGTTCGCACACATATTCTGAACCGTACCATCCGCGCATGTCATGACGTTTCCGATGGCGGTATCCTGGTCGCGGTCGCTGAAATGGCGATGGCCAGCGGCATCGGTGCCCGGCTGATCACCCACCCGCGCGACATCCCCGGCCACGCCTTCTGGTTCGGGGAAGACCAGGCCCGCTACATCGTGGCGGTTCCCGATGCCGCCACGTTTTGCCGCATGGCGGACACTGCCGGTATTCCCGCCATGCGCCTCGGCACCTCCGGCGGCCAGGATTTGACACTGCCGGATGGCGGCACCATATCGATCAAGGCTTTGCGAGCGGCGCACGCGCGCTTCTTCCCGGCATGGATGGACACCTGAAAGGAGCACACCGCAATGGCGATGGCAGCCACGGAGATCGAGGCGCTGATCAAGGCAGCCCTGCCCGACGCACGCGTCACCGTCGAGGATCTTGCCGGCGACGGTGACCATTACGCCGCCAATGTAGTCAGCGAGCAGTTCCGCGGCTTGTCGCGCGTCAAGCAGCACCAGATCGTCTACGCCGCGTTGCGCGGCCGCATGGGTGGTGAATTGCACGCCCTTGCATTGCAGACCTCGGCTCCCGAATAATCAGGGCCAGAAGGAGTTTCACGACATGGCCGACATCAACCAGCGTATCCAGTCCGACATTGGGCAGAACCCGGTAATGCTCTACATGAAGGGCACCCCGATGTTCCCGCAATGCGGCTTCTCCGCCCGCGTGGTACAGATTCTGACGCACATGGGGGTTCCATTCCAGTCGGCCAATGTGCTGGAGGATATGGAACTGCGCGAAGGCATCAAGCAGTTCAGCCAGTGGCCGACAATCCCGCAGCTTTACGTGAAAGGCGAGTTCGTCGGCGGCTGCGACATCATCACTGAGATGTTCCAGTCCGGTGAACTGGAAACGCTGCTGAAGGACCAGGGCATCGAAGCCAAGGCGTAAGCCGTTAACCGTGCATTAACTCCCGCCAGGATACGGTAATCCCGTCCTGAGCGGGGGTTCCCATGCACATCGCCGTCATAACACCCGCCTACAACGTCGCCCCGTATCTGGGCACGGCCATTCGGTCAGTCGTCGCTCAGACGCACCGGGACTGGTCCATGATTGTCGTCGATGACGGGTCGACCGACACCACAGCGGATATTGCCGCCGGCTTCACTGACCCCCGACTCCGCTTGATCCGACAAGGGCGTGCCGGTGTATCGGCAGCCCGAAATCGCGGCGTGAACGCGGCCGGCCGCTGTGATGCATTCCTGTTCCTCGACGGCGATGACTGGCTGGCACCGACCGCGATGATGGAGCTGGCGCAGACGCTCACCGATAGCCCCTGGGCCGTCGCGGCCTGCGGACGCTTCGCCCGCGTCGGCATCGACGGCTCGATCCGTCACTCCGGCGCCCCCCCAG
Organism: Acetobacteraceae bacterium; assembly: GCA_027311485.1. Classification (GTDB taxonomy): domain Bacteria; phylum Pseudomonadota; class Alphaproteobacteria; order Acetobacterales; family Acetobacteraceae; genus Rhodopila. The sequence goes on along the minus strand of DAICYU010000588.1, from coordinate 446 downwards.
AAGGCGCTTTGCTCGGCCAGCTGCTGATCCGCAACCTCTTCGCCAATGGAGGCCACGTTCTGGTCGCTGCCGAGGCGAAGGAAGCCGCGGGCGAGTTTCGGACGGATCTTTGCTACGGGGAAGACTGGGAGTTCTGGACGCGCCTCGCCATCCTGGGGGAGTATGCGGCCCTCCGCACCCGTAGCCCGCTGCTGTATCTTCGTGAGCGTCCGGCAAGTGCGTGTTTCACCTGCGCCACCGATCCCGCCTGCTACAGCCGCGCCTTGGATGTGATTTATGCGAACCCAGTGATCCGCACCCGCCTTGGGTCGCGGCGCCTGACTGCTCTGCGCAGCGCGGCGGACGCAGAATCGGCCTGGGCGGTTGGGCGTGCCCTGATCCGGCACGGTCGTTATCCGGAGGCCCGGCGCTGGCTTCTGCGTTCAGCCATAAGCCGGCCCACACTC
>DAICYU010000587.1 GCA_027311485.1 Acetobacteraceae bacterium | reverse complement strand
CTTATGGCGGACTGGACGGGAATGCGGGGCGGCTGCGGCACTGGAGGAGGATCCAGTGCGGAACAGCCAGGGCTTGCTGTTGCGGAGCGCCTGCATCAAGGCATCCCCATGCGCGACCGTATCGTCCTCGGCTAACTCAACGGATGACAGGTCCAGAAGCTTCAGGCCATCAAGGTCGATCATGCCGGCCTTCATAGCCTCGGTCCGCAGCGACGCCGCAATAAGGCGAGCTTTGAAATCGGCAGTCAGCCTTTCGATGGCCGTAAGGTCCGTTTCCGCAGTTGCGACACGACCGGCCGGGCTATCTCCCGACGGTTCGTCGGCATTTGCATCATCCATGCTGGTTCTCTCTCAAGTTGCTTCTACAGGGCTGCGTCGTTCGCATAATCAGGGTCGGTATCGAAAAATGTCGCGGCTGCACGGGTTGCGGCTTCGCAACTGACACATCCGGATGCGACAAGAGACACCAGGGACTGCACGTCCTTCTGGCGATCGTCGGCACTGGTCGGATACCAGCGCGGCCAGCTCAGGCCCAGCGATGCGGTACTATCCAACCGTCCGATGAGCTTGCCGAAGACAAGCAGATCGTAGACTTGCGATGCCCGAACGATCAGTCTGGCCAGGCGCAAAAGGCCTGACTCGCCATAACTCGTCCGAAGATTATCCGCGAGCCAGATCAGCCCCTGATTCAAAAGTTCCAGTGCCCGGCCTGACTGCGCCGCTGTCAGGCGCTCGGGGCTGGCTCGGTTTCCATGAATGCTTTCAAGCGCAAGTTCACGCAACGTCCGCACATATTCAATCACCGCCGCTGACGCGGTTCCCCCGATCTCCAAAAGGCGGGCGTCGCCTTTTTCGGAGACAACCAGGGCGTTGCCGGCGCCTTTAACGATTTCGCCTTCCGGCAGAGCCGGGTCCTTCAACAGCAGTGTCGGGTCGCTGCTGTATTTAAGACCGCGCCCCACCTGGCTGAGTTGATAATCGATTTCCACCTGTGAATGCATGGCAGCGGCAAAAGTGCATGCCCCATCGGCTAGGTCGCCGGTGCTGGATCGTCCCGGAAGGTTTCTGATCCAGACAATAGGAACGGTACCTAACCGATGGGCGATCGACCGCGTCGTGTCGACCGCGGGCGTCAGCCGTATTCCGACCTGAACGGGATCAAACCAGAGTTCACTCTCCCGGTCCCAGGTCCGGGCGAACCAGTATTGAGCGTCACGATCGACGTCATCGTAGCCAAGGCTCGAGAGTTCGGCGCCAGATACTTTATAACGTTCCTGCACCCGCAGTAATGTGTCGGGTGCGGATCGGTCCCACACCGGCGTGAGATAGAGCGTATCGAGAACTTCGATGAAAAGTCGCCCTTGCAGGACTCGTAGCAGCAAAGCGACGGATCCTGTCGACCCACGGACGGCTGCTTCAATCATTGTCTGGTTTAATTGGGTTTCCTTGACGATGTCGGCGAATATGGATCGCGTGATCGGGTCCGCCGACGTGATACTTGGAAAATGCCCGGCGCTGAACAACAGCGACACGCTGTCCTCAACCACGGTTCGGCACAACGGATACCGAACGCTCGGACGACGCTGACGAAGCGGGATATACTCGCCGGCGTCAGTGCGCTCCTCGTGGAAATGATAGGGCAGGGTGTCATAAAGTGTGCCGTCCAAAACACGGTTGAGAACGGTCAGCCTGCGGACACGATCAGGATAGTCCGGGTCCCGGGGAACCAGATCGCAAAGCGTATCAAACATCACGTTACCTGGATGGTATGTTCGGCTCGAAGCTATCGTCCGAGCATGGAAATGGGTACGGAGGTCGCCGGACGGTGCCTTGCGATCAGCGTGTTGAATGCGCGAACCAAGGCATCGACCTGATCATCCTTCTGCCCCCACGGGAAGGCATGCAGTTCGTCCAGGAAGGCTCGATTCCAGTCGGCGGCCAGGATTGACAGATTGCCGGCTTCGATTTGTGAAGCCAGCGGGATGGCCCGCGTCGCCTTCGATCCAGTCTCACGCGATGAATGAACGTGGAAACCCGCCAGCCGACTGACCAGGTAGGATATCTGGCTTCGGCCTGCCTGGCCTGGATCTTCTGGTATCGAAATGACAACCGTTCGTCCGTCGGCCTCTGCGGTACGAAGGATCAGGTGCTCCACCTCGTGTGGGGTTCCGCGAAGCCGAGTAACATGCGAAACGATGTATTGGCCGCCACCAGTCCTTGAGAGCTTGACCCCGACAGTCCAGTCAGGATCGTTTCGGTCACTTTCCCTGGTGGCGGCGAGGTCCCAGGCGCGCACCGCAATGTCGCCGGTCACCAGGCGGTCGATGATGGCGATCCTCTCGCACGCGAACATCCTACCCCCTTCCGGCTGCGGCTGCTGCTGGAACAGGGCCGACCAGGCTCGTTCGCCAACGAGATCACGCTTGCGTAGCAAGGCGGTCCTGTCCTCCCATTCGGGCCATAGTGGCGCGCCGACCGGGCGTCCGAGTGGGTCGTTTTCTTCGGCCAAAGCCGGAAGGCGGACCACCTTCCATTCATCCGGGGCGCTTTCCAGCAATCGGCCGCCCAGGTCGTCCGGGTGCCAGCGCGTCATGATCAAGACAACCCGCCCGCCCGGTCGCAATCGCGTCGCGACGTCGGACCGGTACCAGTCCCACAGGTGGTCGCGGGCCCTCAGGCTTTCCGCATCCGCTTGGGATTTCACCGGATCGTCAATGATAACCAGATCCGCTCGACGGCCCGCCATGGCGCCTTTCGCTCCAACGGCAAAGTAATCGCCGCCACACGTAATAGCCCATGCTGCTTTCGTGGCGCGGCCACTCTCAACTGTATAGCCGAGACTATGGCGTTTACTGATAATCAGGCGTTGGACGCGGCGGCTGAAATGTTCCGCGAGTTGTAGCGAGTGGGAGGCGCAGATGATTGAAGAACGCGGGTGCTGCGTAAACCACCAGACCGGAAAAATAACCGAGGCGTAT
>DAICYU010000586.1:325-2981 GCA_027311485.1 Acetobacteraceae bacterium | reverse complement strand
GATCAAACCGTCGGAAATCGACGGAATGCTGTCCTACTCGGGCAACGACAGCACACCCTCCACCTTCATCGCCGGCGACGTCGGCGCTCGGCTTAACTTCTACATGGACTGCATCGGCGGCGGCTCCTCCACCGAAGCGCTGATCGGGATCGCCATCGGTGTGATGGAGGCCGGCCTTTGCAAGTGCGTGGCGATTTTCCGGGCGATGAACGGGTACTCCCAGGTGCGGATCGGCGGCACCGGCGCGCGATCGGCGACCCCGGTCACCGGCGACATGCTGCACAGCCGAGCATATGGGTGGCAGAGTGCCGGGCAGATGTTCGCGCCGAGCTTCATGCGGCATATGTATGACTACGGCACGAGGCCCGAGCAGGTGGCGATGGTCAAGGTCGTGCATTCCGAGCACGCCTCGAACAATCCAAAGGCGTATTACAAGAAGCGCTACACCGTCGATGACGTGCTGAGCAGCCGGATCATCTGCAAGCCGCTGCACCTGCTGGATTGCTGCGTCGAAACAGACAACGCGACGGCCATTATCGTGACAAGTACGGAACGGGCGCGAGACATGCGGCACACACCGGCCCTGATCCGCGGCATCGTCGGGCGATGCAACAAGCCGCGCATGGACATGCATTACCAGGCGGGTCCCATCGACCGTGTCGGCGGCTACTACGCCAAGGACATCCTCTGGCCGAACGCGGGGGTGGGACCGGAGGACGTGGACGCAACCGGCGCCTATGACGCGTTCACCTTCACGTCGATGCTGCTGCTGGAGGATTATGGCTTCTGCAAGAAGGGCGAAGGCGGCGAGTACGTCTCCTCAGGCATCACGCGCCTCGGTGGCAGGCGCCCCAGCAATACGTCGGGCGGGCATCTGTGTGAGGGCTACACGCACGGCATGAACATGGTGATCGAGAATGTTCGCCAGCTTCGGCACGATATCGATGACTCCTGCCCGATCGGCCCGGATGGCAAACGTCAGCACACCTATGATTACAGCCAGGGCGGTTGCCGGCAGGTGAAGGGGATCGAAGTCACGGCGAACCTGGGCTGGGCCAATCCGATGACGACGTCGGCCATGGTCATGCGGCGCGGGTGAAAGGGAGATCAAAGATGTCCGTTCAAGGCACGTATCTCGGGATGTCGCTGACCATCGACGACCTGGACCAGGAGAACATCGCTTATTTCGGCTACTGCGCGAAGCATGATTTCCGCCTGCAGAAATGTGACGACTGCGGCCTGCTGCGCTATCCGCCCACCACCGGATGCCCGTGGTGCGCCAGCCCCAAGGCGACGTGGACGTCGGTCGAGGGCAAGGGCACGGTTCACTCCTACGAGGAGGTACACCACGCGATCCAACCGGCTTTCAAGGCGCACACGCCCTATATGGTGCTGCTGGTTGACCTGGATACACAGAAAGGCGCTCCGTCCGCGTATGAGGCGCTCCGGGTCGTTGGAAACCTGACGACGGCGGACGGCACGCTGGCGCCGCCGGACATGGTGCGCGGGGTTGGCATCGGCACGCGGGTGCGGATGGTGTTCAGCGACGTGGCCGAGGGTATTTCTCTGCCGCAATGGACCATCGACACCACGGCGGTGCAGCCCGACAAGGTCTGGCGCTATCCGCAGGAGTAGGCCCTGCCGCTACCGTGATCGGGTCTCGAAACCGCGTGTTGCCTTGCTTTGAAAGACTGCACTAGCCTGCCCGACAGGCGCCGCTGAAAGCGGACGCCACAAGCGGCCTCAAGAAGACCGCCAAGTACAGGAGGTTACGTGATCACGTTCGGAAACAGGGTTTCCCGCCGACGCGCGATGAAGCTTGCCGCCGCGTCCACAGCCCTTCCCCTTGTGCACATTCGGACCGGCCGAGCGGCCGGGAAGGTGTCGGTGGCTTTCTGGGACCATTGGGTGCCGCAGGGTAACGAGATTATGAAAAAGCAGTGTGCCGCGTTTGGCGCGGCGCACCAGGTGGAGGTTCAGGCCGACTTCATCACCTCGGTCGGGTCGAAGAACCTGCTGACGATCGCGGCCGAGGCCCAGGCGAAGACCGGGCATGACATCCAACAGTTCCCGGGTTGGGAGGTGCAGAACCACGCCGACCAGATCGAGCCTGTCGATGACGTCATGAAGAGCCTGACCGCCAAGTATGGGCCTGTCGCCGCGGCGAGCGAGTACTTGTTCAAGGTCAAGGGACATTGGCTATCGGTGCCATGCAGTGCCGGGAATCAGAACAAGGGACCATGCGGTCGCATTTCGGTCCTGAAGCAGGTCGCCGGTCTGGACATCGTGAAAATGTACCCGCCCGCGGCGGAGGCGACGCCGGAGGCGGATCAATGGACCTACGACGCAATGCTGAAGGCGGCCGAAGCCTGCAAGAAGGCCAACATGACCTTCGGCATCGGCCTCGGGACGACAGCGGACTCGGTGGACACGGCGGGCGCGCTGTTCGCCGCCTTCGGCGCCGACGTCATCACCGCGAAGGGCGAGGTGAATGTCCGATCCGACGCCGTGCGGCAGGTGCTGGAATATGCCCAGCAACTGGTGAAATATCTGCCGGAAGATGCGGTCAGCTATGACGATGCGTCCAACAACCGCGCTCTGATCTCCGGCAAGAGCGCCCTGATCTGGAATCCACCCTCGGCGTGGGCAGTGGCCA
>DAICYU010000586.1:0-315 GCA_027311485.1 Acetobacteraceae bacterium | reverse complement strand
TGCGCCGAAAATAGCGGCGGATTGCTGGACATTTCCCGCCCCCAAGGGGCCAAAGGGCCGGTTCCTGCCGATCGGGGCATTTTCCTGGGGTATCTGGAAGTTCAGCCACAACAAGACGGTTGCCAAGGCGTTGATCGAGTACTTGTCTCAACGAGAGAATGTCGAGGCCCGGTGCCAGGTTACCCAGGGCTACGACGTACCGCCGTTCGACAGCATGACCAACTTCAAGATCTGGGAGGAGGTGGAGCCGCCACGCGGGACCGTCTACCACTACCCGATCAGAAAGGGTGACCACCAGCAGAGCTGGATTGCTGT
>DAICYU010000585.1:253-2981 GCA_027311485.1 Acetobacteraceae bacterium | reverse complement strand
CAGCCAGCCGGCGGCATGGTCCCAGGGCATCAGGCGGTTGTAAAACAACACATGACAGAAGCCCGCGGCGGCCATCCCCGCGGGGTACGCCACGACGTCAAGCGTCCTCAGGCCGGCGGTGACGGTTCGTTGGTACAACGCCGACCAGCGGCTTTGGCGACGCACCGGCGATACGGGTCCGGCGACCGCTGTGGCCAGAAGTCGGGTTTGGTGCGTGGCCAGCAGCGCATCAACGCAGTCCCGTTGCCATCGCCGCAGGCCGGACGGATCATGCACCGCGATGAAGGACCAAATCCCAGCGTCAGTTTGGGTCAGCCGACGGGGCGCCGGTGTGTCGATCAGGTATTGCGGACCATCATTCACGCCGCGCCGCCCGGTTCAGCGAATCGGGGCGCTGTGGCCGAACCGCGCCCGAAAGGTTGCCGCGGCCCGGGGAAACTGTCCGGTGGAGAGAATCCCGTAGTAGTCCGATGCCGGGTAATCCCAGTAGCCGTAGTACAGGACATCAGGCTCCTCGACCCATTGAGCCATCTCGGTCACGAACAGCGGGTCGTCGCCACCGCCGCTACCGTCGGGACGGCGGCCGGTGCCCCATTCCGGAAATGACCGCTTTTTACCTTTCGATTGCGCAAAGGAACGATGCCAGTCGAGGCCATAGGGCTGCTGCCGCAATTCCGACCAACGATCCTGTGGCGACAGGCGCGGCACCGTCCAGCTTTGGTTGTACACGTCCAGGCCAATGACGTCGACGACGTCGTCACCGGGATAGACCGCCTCTGAGTCGATCGCCGCCCGACCCAGTGTCGGGTTCCAGTCGAAGCGGAAGCGTGCCCCGGGCATGGCCCGCATGGTCGCGACGATCCGGCGCCAGTATGTGACGAAACTTTCGGGGTTATGTGCCGGACACCAGGTGGACCATTTGCCGTTGAACTCCCAACCCAGCCGGAGGACGGCATCGGCCCGCCCGGTGGCGACCAGCGTCTGCGCAAGCTGGCGAAAATGGCTGTCGTAGGCACCGGCGGCGCCATGCGCCAGGTTCGTGCGTCCGTCCTGCGTCAGCATCGGAACGGCCAGGCTGAGATGCGCATCGTCGCCCCGCCAGCACCCCCCGATCCAGACGGCCGATCGGTGAAACGTGTACCAGGTTTCCTGCGCAAGGAAATCGATGATCCAGCCAGGCCGGCGGCCGAGCCAGTTGACATAGCCGGTGAGCGCTGCTCGCCCGTCGCAGCCGGCGCCCTTGTAAACGCCAAGATGTTCCTGGACTGCGGCCTGCCCGTTCAGGGCGTCGGCCGGTCCGGCCAGCGGCAGAACGCCCATTACCGAGGCGGCCATGAAGGTGCGCCGTCGCATCCGGCCTCTCCTCAGGTCGATGTCAGGGCGCGGTGCTGATACCCGGTATAGTAGCCGCGCCACGCTTCTTCGGATTGTGGCACGCGTGTCAGTACAGTTGAGATCCTAGGCCGAATCTCGCGCGGGAAGCGGCGCAACGCCTCGGCCACCATATTTCCAGTTGTTGTACCGCACGCCACAGCAAACAAAATGACATCGGCGAACTTCGCCAGGATCAACGCATCGACGACATGCATCACCGGTGGACTGTCGATGATGACCATGTCGTACAGCGCCCCCGCATCAGCGATCAGTCTGCCTATCGCGGGCGATTGCAGCGCTTCCACGGGATTTTCAAACGGCTGGCTCACCATCAGGCAGTGCAGGCCTGATTTACGGTCGATATGTACCGCGTCGGTCAGGCACGACCGTCCATCAAGCACGTCCTTCATACTAAGCTTCGGCGACGTCCGAAACACACGACTGAGCGTTGGCCGGCGCAAATCCGCTTCGATCAGCAGCACCCGAAGGCCGCTCGCAGCCGTCAACCGCGCGAGGGATGTCGCCAAGGTGGTCTTGCCTTCGTCCGATTTCGACGACGTCACGAGCACATGGGTGCATAAACCGCCCGGGTTCAGCCCCTGGATGGCGAACCGCAAGGCATGCAGCGTCTCCACCGTGCCGGTCTGCGCCATGTCCAGAATACGCATCGGGATCGGCATGCCGCGCGCACCGGGCAGCGCCGGCATCGATCCGATCGGCGAAACGCCGGTCAGCACTTCGACATCCCTGGCACTTCCGATCCGGCCGCTCATGACATGGCGCAGCAGAACGATGGCCATGGTCAGGAACAGCGCGGCCATCGCACCCAGCACCCCGACGATCCATGGTGCCATCCCGTCCGATTTGGCCGGGGGCACGGCGGGCGACACGACCCGGACCGAGGGGAACTTGGTCGAGGCCAGCTGGGTCTGCTCCATCCGCGTCAGGAAGGCGGTATAGACATGCCGCTTCGCTTCCACATCCTGGTTCAGTTGCGCCAGGACCGCCGCCGCGGCGACGTTGTGTCGTGCCTGCGCCTGGGACGTGACCACTGTCGCCTGCAGTGAAGCCACCCGGTCCTTCGCCAGTTCGACGTCGCGGCGCAACGATGCGACGATCTTCGCCGTCTCCGATGCGATCTGCTGCCTGATCGTGCTCAGCTCCGCCTGCACCGGCTGCATGTATACGGAGTTTTCGCCCGCCCGCTGCCGGAGATTGGCCATACGCTGCATAACCTCGGCCTGGCGCTCCTGCAGGAAGGCGAACGCGGCGTTGAGCAGGATCACGACCGTTACGGTGGATGCCACGACCGGGCTGCCCACAGCCAGCGCCAGCGCGGTCGCGCCCCACAGCA
>DAICYU010000585.1:0-243 GCA_027311485.1 Acetobacteraceae bacterium | reverse complement strand
GGCCTGCGCCTTCGCCAGTTCCTGCCGCGCATTGGACAGGGCCTGTTCCCGCTCATTCAACTGAACCGCTGGCAGCGCGCCTGCCTGGATATCGACAAGTCCATTGGCGTCCCTGAAGGCCTGCGCGCGCTGGGCGGCTTCATCCATCGCGCGCTGCAATTCCTTGAGGTGCTCCGTGAGCCACTGGTTTTCCTGCTCACTCACGGCCTGATTGGCGCCGACCTGGCGGGCCAGATAGTCCTT
>DAICYU010000584.1:311-2982 GCA_027311485.1 Acetobacteraceae bacterium | reverse complement strand
CTTGCGCACGTGCAATGACAGCGCGTCATCCTCAGAGAACACGACGACCGGGCGCAGACCGAGATTGGCGGCGGCGCGCGCGATACGAATGGCGATTTCGCCCCGATTGGCGATGAGAAGCGATGATAGCGGCATGCGATCCTGGCACGTTTTTCGCCACCCTCGCGCGGCCGAGCGGTGACGTCCAGCACATGGCCTTGAACGGCCCTTTGCAGGACGCCCGAACTCCTGTTCCATGGCTGCGCACGGGGCAGGACGCCAATGAGCCAGGATCGCGAACCACAGCGAAGGCTGCTGGCATTGTGGGACCACCTTGGACTAACCGCGGCGCACGTGGCAACGCAGATGCCCGCCGACATCGCCGGTCTGGCCCGCACCGCGCCCGAGCGTCTGGGCCACATCGTCCTGTCCGTACCCGCTCGGCTTGATCCGGCGCCGTTCGCCGCGATGGCCGACCGTGTGGTGATGATTGCCGGGGAAACCGGCCCGACCGCGGCGGCAACCGCGCATGCGCTGCGCCTTCTGCCCGCGGCGTCACGCATCGTGTTGCCCGGCTATCACGCCACCGGCTGGGCCGATGTCGTGGCCGACCGCACGGCCGACGTGATCGACATCCTGGCCACCCTGCCGCCGCTGCCGCCGCTGGCCCTGCCGCCGACGACCGGCGCCTATGCCGGTATCCGCTACGCAATCACAGGCCAGGGGCCGCCGCTGGTGCTGTTGCCGTTCTTCCTGGCCGCCTCGCAATGGGAACCGGCGATCCCGGCCCTGGCGGAACGCTTCACCGTCATCGTCCTGGGCGGACGGCATCTGGGCGGCGTCGCGGCGCTGGAGGACCGGGCCGCGGGTGCGAGCTACCAGGCGATGGCGCGGACGTTGTGGGACCGGATGCAGATCGAGGCCGATGACGTCGTGCTGGATGTCGGCTGCGGCTCGGGCGCGCTGGACCGGCTGCTGGCACCGCGGCTGACCCAGGGCCGGATCGTGGCCACTGACCTGAACCGATTCCTGCTGCGCGAAGCCGCCGCGCTGTCCGGCGGTCATGAAAACATCGCGTTCCAGCAGGCCAATGCGGAAAGCCTGCCGTTTGCGGACGCATCATTCGACGCGGCGTTCACCATCACCGTGCTGGAGGAATGCGACGCCGACCGCGCGTTGCGGGAGTTGCACCGGGTGGTGCGGCCCGGCGGGCGTGTCGGCGTTGTCGTCCGGGCGATCGACATGCCGCAATGGTGGCATCTGGAGCTGCCGCCGGACTTGCGCCGAAAGGCCGAAGTGCCGCCGCAATCGGTGGCGCCGGCGGGTGTCGCTGACGCCTCGCTGTACCGGCGGATGCAGCAGGCCGGGTTCCATGACGTGACGGGATGCCCGGCCCTGGTGACGTTCGATAACCCCGATGGGCCGATCTGGCATTACCGCGAGGATCACCTGATGGCGCAACTCACCGACGATGAGGCCGCCGACTGGCGCCGCGCGACCGAAGCCGCCCGGGCGGACGGGCTGCTGTTCATGGCCAACCCGCTGCATTGCGCCGTTGGGACAAAGACCGTCGCGACAAAAGCCGTCGGGACAAAACGGGCGGGGACGAAACCGGTGGGGATAAAACCGGCGGGGACGCAACAGGGAGGATCGGAATGCTGACGCTGCGCAAGACCAAAGCCGGGTTCGGGCTGGATCTGACCGAGGACGCCGAGGCGCCGCCGCCAAACCCAGGCCAGGTGACCGTGCGGGTGGAGCACGCCGGCATCTGCGGCTCCGACGTCCACGCCTATGAGTGGACGGACGGCTATGGCTTCATGGTCCCGCACCTGCCGGTGGTCATGGGCCACGAGTTCGCCGGCCGGATCGCGGCGACGGGCGCCGGTGTCGCACTGCCGGCCGGGACGCCGGTCACCGTGATGCCGTTCGTTCCCTGCGGCACCTGTGCCAACTGCACCAGTGGCGCAACGCGCAACTGCCTGCGCCGCGAGGCGATCGGCCTGACCCGGCATGGCGGGTTCGCAGGCTTTGTTACGGTTCCCGCGGCGAACTGCCTCACGCTGCCCGATGGCGTCGATACCGAACTCGGCGCCTTGACCGAGCCGCTGGGCGTCGGCTGCGAAGCGGTCCTGACCGGGGAGGTCGGCTTGGGCGATACCGTCCTGGTCATGGGGCCAGGGACGATCGGACAGGCGATCGCGCTGTTCGCCCGCGCGGCCGGGGCCGGGCGCGTGCTGGTGGCCGGGCGCGCCGATGGGCCTCGCTTCGATGTCATGCGCCAGCTTGGCTTCACCGATCTGCTGGACGTGGCCGAGGCGCCGCTGAACGACCTTGTCCTGGCTGCGACCGGCGGGCGGAAGGTTGACGTCGTGCTGGAGGCGACCGGCCATCCGCCGACCATCGTCGACGGCCTGTCCGTGCTGCGCACCGGCGGGGTGCTGGTGATCGCCGGAATCCATCCCGGCCCGGTATCCCTGCCGCTGACCGACTTTGTCCGCGCCCGGCACCAGCTTCGCGGCACGCATGGCTGCGACCGGCGCAACTGGGACAAGGTGCTGACCCTGCTGGGGCGGGACCCGGAGGCATTCCGCCCAATGATCACGCACCGCATGCCCCTCGCACGCGGGCTGGAGGGATTCGAGCTGGCGCGTCAGCGAGCGGCGTCGAAGGTCATGCTGACACCCTGAGTTCT
>DAICYU010000584.1:0-301 GCA_027311485.1 Acetobacteraceae bacterium | reverse complement strand
CGCGTTCCAGCCAGCCCTGGTGCACCGCGCCGCGCATGTCGGCCACCAGAAGCTCCAGCGCGGCGACGCCATCGCGGACATGGCCATCACGGACCAGCACTTCGGTTGCGTGGTCGGTCACCTGCGCGCCGTCGGTAAACCGGGCGCCGACCAGGCTGCCCAAACTGCCGCGGATCGCCGCGTTGCGCAGACCGTGGGTACGGGCGATGCCTTCGATGGCGGTGAGGATGTCCTCGTTCGGCGCCACGCGCGCCACGATACCGGTCCCCGGCGTGTTCTCTCCGGATGGTTTGAACAAGGT
>DAICYU010000583.1 GCA_027311485.1 Acetobacteraceae bacterium | reverse complement strand
AGCGGTTGATGTTTCAGGAGCTGCAACACCGGGTCGCCAACACCTTGCAGGCGGCGTGTGGCACGCTGGAGATTGCGCAGCGGCGTATGAACAATTCACCGGCGGATGCGGCCAGACTGCTTGAGGAAGCGGCGCACCGGCTCGCCGCGTCGGCGGATGTCCACCGCCGGCTGAACGACCCGGCGCTGTTCGCACGCGGGCTCGGGTCGATCCTGCCAGATGCTGTCACTAGCGTCATTGATCGCCACCGCGTCACGGTGGCGTTCGACATCGACGACCTCGAACTGTCGTTCGATCAAATGAGCAACCTGACGCTGCTGGTGATCGAGATCGCGAACAACGCCCAGAAGCACGTCTTCCATCACAATCTTGGATCGGCGTTTTCGGTTTCCCTTAAGGCGAGCCCGAACCATCGAGCCATGTTGATCATCAGGGATGATGGACCGGGCCTGCTGAAATCGGACGATGCGAATGGCGGGGACCAGGGGCTTGGCTTCCGGATCATCCAGGGCCTGACCAAACAGTTGCCGGGCACGCTCAGCGTCACACCGGGGCCGGGCACCGAAATCGTCATCGAATTTCCACTGTCCCGGGTCGATGCCTTGCCCCGTCGCAATCGCCCACATGGTGCGACGGCTGCCAGCCGAAACTGATTTCATGCGTAAGGGTCATGTACCGTACACCAAACAATCCCGCTGCGATCGGGGTGACGGCGGGAATGACACAGTTTGCAACCATTCGCCGCCATCATAACGGCGAATTAACGGTACACCGGTCACAAGCAACTTGGCGAATGCCCTGGTACGTTGTTGAAAAGAGAGCCAGAAATCATAAGCGACAGGTGCACCCGTGATCATTCATCGCCGTTCCCTGCTCAAGCATGCGGCGCTGGCGCCGCTGGCCTGTGGATTGTCATCGGTCACCCGCGCGGATGATGAAACACAGTCCGAAAAGCCGGACCATACGCTGCGAATCGCCACCGGCCTGGTTGAGCTGGGCCCGGGCCACGTCGTCTCCACAACCCTGTATAACAACCAGTATCCGGGTCCGCTGCTTCGCCTGACCGAGGGCAAGCCCGTCGTCATCGACGTTCATAACGACACCGATGTGCCGGAACTGGTGCACTGGCACGGTCAGATGATCCCCAGTTACGTGGACGGAGCGGCCGAGGAAGGCTCCCCGTTCATTCCGCCGCATCGGAGCCAGCGCATCAGCTTCACCCCGAAGCCGGCTGGTTTCCGCTTTTACCACACCCATGTACCGGCCGGTGCCGACCTGAATCGCGGCACCTACACCGGCCTGTCCGGCCCGGTTTACATCGAGCCGAAGCATAACCCCGGCGCGTATGACCGGGAAATCTTCCTGGTCCTGAAAGAGTTCGCGCCGAGCTTCAGCCGTGGCGGGGATATGGATGTTGACGCCTTGCCTGGGCGGCGGCTGCCAGAGCTGCAATCGATTGGCCGGCAGGCCGACCGCGCCGCCGCCGACAAGACCAAAGGCTTCGAGGTCGGCTACGACCTGTTCTCCATCAACGCCCGCATGCTCGGCCACGGCGAGCCCATCCGCGTCAGGCAGGGTGAACGGGTGCTGTTCCACGTGCTGAACGCGAGCGCCACGGAAATCCGCAGCCTTGCGCTGCCCGGACATACATTCAGGGTCGTGGCGCTGGACGGCAATCCGGTGCCCCGCCAAACGACTGTTCCCGTCCTGTGGCTGGGCACGGCCGAACGCGTCTCCGCCATCGTCGAGATGAACCGTCCCGGCGTCTGGGTGATGGGTGATCTCGCAGATGACGACCGTGGACACGGCATGGGCATCGTGGTCGAATACGCCAACCGCACCGGCAAGCCGGTCTGGACCAAGCCGCGGCCTTTCCAGTGGGACTATGCCGCATTCGGCAACGCGCCCGCCCATGCAGCCGAACCGGTGGAAAACATCGAGATCCTGGCGGTCAAGCACAACGCCGCCGATGGCGGGTTCAACCAATGGACGTTGAACGGTCAGGCATTCTCGATGCAGTCGATGCAGCCAAAATTCACTCTGCAGGAAGGGCGTCGGTACCGGCTGAAGATCCGCAATGCCAGCGACGACATCCACCCGCTGCACCTGCACCGGCACAGCTTCGAACTGGTGCAGGTCGGCGGCAAGGCCACCAGCGGCGTCATCAAGGACGTTGTCATGCTGGGTGGCTACCAGGAGGTCGCGATGGATTTCGTCGCTGACAACCCCGGCCCGACCTTGTTCCATTGCCACCAGCAACTGCACATGGATTTCGGCTTCATGGCCCTGTTCAATTATGCCTGACCGCCCGCAGCGGAGTTCGACGCTGGAAATCCTGCTGGTCTTTCTGCGCCTTGGAGTCACCTCCTTTGGCGGACCGATCGCTCATCTTGGCTATTTCCGCGCCGAGTTTGTCGAGCGGCGCAAATGGCTCGATGAAAAATCCTATGCCGACCTGGTGGCGCTGTCGCAGTTTCTACCCGGCCCGGCATCCAGCCAGACGGGATTCGCCATTGGCCTGACGCGGGGCGGCTACCTCGGCGGCCTTGCCGCCTGGACCGGCTTTACCCTGCCTTCGGCCGCGTTGCTGGTGCTGTTCGCCTATGGCGCGGGCAGCATAGCCGACTCGACGCTGGGCGCCGGCGTGCTGCATGGTCTGAAACTGGTCGCGGTTGCCATCGTCGCCCAAGCTGTATTGGGCATGGCACGAAACCTGTGCCCTGACCGGAACCGCGCCAGCATCGCCGTGGCCGCGATCGCCATGCTGCTGATCGCACCCGGATCCTTCGGCCAGATCGGCGCCATCATCCTGGGCGGCGTTGCCGGCCTGCTGCTGTGCCGGGGCGATGCGGCGCCGGTGCCCGAGGGCATGCACATGCCAGTTTCACGCACCGTAGCGGTCGGATGCCTGGGCGCCTTCTTCCTGCTGCTGGGACTGTCACTGCTTCCGGGGCAGACGGCCATGGCGGCGCTTGCCAGTGCCTTCTA
>DAICYU010000582.1 GCA_027311485.1 Acetobacteraceae bacterium | reverse complement strand
CGCCGGCGATGACAACGTGTCCGTTCGGTTCGCTCACCGGTTCGCTCCCTGTTTAGCCGTTGTCATAAAAGCAGCCGGACCGATCGGCAAGGCAACGGGGCAGAAGCAATTTCGCAGCGACGCGAAAAGCAAAGAAATTCACCACGGAATCCACATAGAAAAAAATATGAATCTTTTTTCATCGCCCATGTTGCATTCAAACGGAAAAATATCCTCTTATCCCGCCGACCGCCGGCTCCGCCCGGCCGTGTGCAGGAGTTTGCGAGATGCCCGATGCCGCCAATCCCCCGTCCCTGGCCCGCCAGCGCATGGCGGTGATGCGGGCGCAGGCTATGCCGCTGCGCTATCGATGCGCCTGTGCCGGGACCGGCACGCCATCCCCGGCCGCACTCATCGTTGCCTGACCTCGTCCGGGGAGCAGGACGGAAGGCGCAACCCGCACCGGACATGCGGTGCGACACCTTCCCACCCCGGACCCATGGCTGAACCGCCCTCCGGTCCTGAAAGGACCCCGATCATGTTGCAGTCCCACGTTATCGACATCGACGGCCTGTTCGTCGGCGCTGCCGTCCGCCTCGACCGCGGCTACCGCTTCATCGCCACCGATATGCGGCTGGACGATCTGGATGGCTCGATCTGGCCGACCCTGGCCGACGTCCAGCGCCTCGCCCGCCGAACCCTGTTCGGCGCCAAATCCCACCAAGCGGCCAGCGCGCGCACCGCCGCGCACCCGGCGGCCTGAAGATCCGATCGGATACGACCAGCATGCTTCTGAATCGACGCCACCTGCTGGCTGCCCCGTTGGCGACTTGGGCCCTTCGCGGCCATGCCTCCCGCGCTGCCGACACCAGAGTGCTGCGGATCGGCTACCAGAAGGGCCAAGCCGTGCAGTTGGCCGCCCGCGCCAACCGCTCCCTCGAAGCCGCCCTCGCCCCGCTCGGCGTCCGTGCTGAATGGACCGAGTTCCCGTATGGCGCCGCACTGCTGGAAGCCGCCCGTGTCGGCAGCATCGACCTGGGCGCCGTCGGCGACACCCCGCCGCTGTTCGCCCAGGCCGCGCACGCCAGTCTGGTCTACGCCGCCATGGTGCAGGCCGCCCAGACGGCGATCCTGCTGCCGCCCAATTCCCCGATCCGCACAATCCAGGACCTGAAGGGCAAGCGCATCGCCTTCACCCGCGGCTCCACCGCGCAGAACTTCCTGCTGATGGCACTGGACAAGGCCGGCCTGCACTACAGTGACATCCAGCCAGCCATGCTCAACCCCGCCGATGCCGGCGCGGCGTTCCAGCGCGGCGCGATAGATGCCTGGAGCATCTGGGACCCCTACTTTGCCGTGTTCCAGGGCCATCCCGGCGTGCGCATCCTGGTGTCCAACAAGGACCTCGGCGACCAGAATGCGTTCTTCATGGCCGGCCGAGGCTTCGCGCAGGCGAACGGCCCGGTGCTGGCCAAGGCCATCGACACATTCGCCGCCGCGGCCACCTGGGCGGCCGGCCACCGGGCCGAAACAGGCGCCCTGCTGGCCGAGGGCACCGGCCTGCCGCCCGACGCGGCGCAGCGCGTGGTGGATCGGCTGCCCTTTGCCGTCCGGCCGATGACCACCGAGCTGATTCAGAGCCAGCAGGGTATCGCCGATCGCTTCCGTGCGCTGGGCCTGCTGCCGACCGACATCAAGGTGGCGGATGCCGTCTGGCACGCCACGAAAGCCTGAAAGCCAACCGATCTCCCATGCCCGACACACCGCTCACTCTGTTCTGGTTCCTGCCCACCAGCGGGGATGGGTCCTATATCGGCACCGACAAGGGCCACCGCCCCGCCGATATCGGCTACCTGCGTGACATCGCCCTGGCGGCCGACCGGCTGGGCTTCGGCGGCGCGCTGCTGCCCACCGGGCCGAACTGCCTGGATGGCTGGACCGTCGCCTCCGCCCTCGCGCCACAGACACAGGCCCTGAAGTTCCTGGTGGCGCTGCGCCCCGGCTTCCTCACCCCCGGCCTGGCGGCGCGCCAGGCGGCGGCGCTGGACCGGGTCAGCAACGGCCGCCTGCTGCTGAACATCGTCACCGGCGGCTCCCCCAAGGAACTGGCCGGCGATGGCCTGCTGCTGGACCATGATGAGCGTTATGCGCTGACGGATGAGTTCCTGACCATCTGGCGCCGCCTGCTGGCCGACGGGCAGGTTGATTTCACCGGTAAACACCTGACCGCGCGGGAGGCAAAGCTGGGCTATTTCGACAGCCTGCAGCGGCCCTATCCGCCGCTGTGGTTCGGCGGCTCCTCACCCGCCGGCATCCAGGTCGCGGCCGACCATGTCGATACCTACCTGACCTGGGCGGAGCCGCCGGCCATGGTGCGCCAGAAGCTCGACACGGTGCGGGCCGCCGCCGCCCAGCGCGGTCGCACCCTCGCGTTCGGCCTGCGCGTGCATCTGATCGTCCGTGAAACCGATGCGGCAGCCTGGGAAGCCGCCGACCGGCTGATCAGCCATCTGTCCGATGAAACCATCGCCGCGGCGCAGCAGCGGCTGCGGGCGGATACAGATTCCGTCGGCCAGTTGCGGCAGTTGCAGTTGCATGGCGGCCGGCGCGACCAGTTGCAGGTCAGCCCGAACCTGTGGGCCGGTGTCGGGCTGGTGCGCCACGGTGTCGGCACCGCCCTGGTCGGCAGCCCCGAAACCGTCGCCGAACGACTTCGGGAGTATCAGGCGCTGGGCATCCAGACCATCATCGCCTCCGGCTACCCACATCTGGAGGAAGCCTACCGCGTCGCCGAACTGCTGTTCCCCGTGCTCGGCATTGGCCCCCGCCGGCATGCGCCCGGGCGGGACTTCCGCGCCGCCGCCTACGGACAGGATTTCGGCACCGCGGCTCCCCGGGTGGCAGCGGCATGAAACGGCATTTCCCCAGCCCCCAGCGGCTGCTTCCGTGGGCCGTGCCGGCGCTGATCCTGCTGGCCTGGCAGTTCGCGGCGCGGACCGGCCTGCTCGACAGCCAGGTG
>DAICYU010000581.1 GCA_027311485.1 Acetobacteraceae bacterium | reverse complement strand
GTGCACGGCCGCGCCGGCGACGGCGTGCGACGAGTCGTCGGTCACGCGGCCCCGGATCACGTCGGTGCGCGTTTGCGCGCCGGCCGCCGAGGCGAGCAGGACGAGGAACGCCGCGATCATCCCGAACAGGATCAGATCGACCGGAAAACCGTTGCCCAGGTCCATACCAAAAACCTCCATTTCCAGCCACAGATAGGCCCGCCTGCCGCACATGACAAACACCCGCGCTTCGATTCCGCAGGAAAACTTGCCCGCCGGCCCGCTGCAGGCTAAGGCGCGCGCATGATCCTGCTGCGTCACGGCCAAAGCGAGTTCAACCTCCACTTCGGTGCAACCCGCCGCGATCCTGGCATTATCGACCCGCAATTGACCGAGTTCGGCCACGCCCAGGCGCAGGAAGCCGCCCGGCAGCTTGCGGGGCAGGGCATCGAGCGGATCATCGTCTCACCTTATACCCGCACCCTGCAAACCGCCCGCCCGGTTGCGGCCGCGCTGAACCTGCCGATCATCATCAACCCGATCGTGCGCGAACGATTCGCCTTTGCCTGCGATATCGGCACGCCGCGGCCGGAGCTGGAACGCAACTGGCCGGACCATGATTTCTCGGCCATTGAACCGGTCTGGTGGCCGCGGCAGGAGGAGCCGGAGGCGTCCATCGTCGATCGCGCCGCCCGTTTCCGGGCGGAGCTTGCCGCGCGCCACGACTGGGCGACAACCCTGGTGGTGAGCCACTGGGGGTTTATCCTGAGCATGACCGGCCAAAGCGTCGCCAACGGCCAATGGCTGCGCTGCGACCCGACCGAGCCGGCGCCGGATCGCCTGATCTGGCACGCCTGAACCCGGTGGTGAAACCCCGTGGCAATCGGCCCCTAGCCGTGTTACGGGGCGCCCGCACCATGCGGCGCCACCTTCGCGCTATTTGAAACGGAGCCCGAAATGTCCGAAACCACGCCATCCCCTCAGGCCGCGGGTCAGCAGCCGCAACCGTTGGTTGTTAACATTCAGTACGTCAAGGACCTGTCGTTTGAGGTTCCGGGCGCGCCGCAGATTTTCAGCCAGCTCCGCACCCAGCCACAGGTCAGCATCAATCTGGATGTCCAGGCTCGGCGCGTGCAGGAAGGCCAGAGCGTCTTCGAAGTCGCCATCATGATCCGCGCCGAGGCGCATGACAGCGCCGGCCCGACCAATGGCCAGGCCAGCGCGCCGGCCACCGTGTTCGTCGCCGAACTGACCTACGCCGGCATCTTTACACTCAGTGGCCTGCCGGACAATGCGATCGAGCCGGTGCTGCTGGTCGAATGCCCGCGCATCCTGTTCCCGTTTGCCCGCAACATCCTGTCGGACGTGACCCGCGACGGCGGCTTCCCGCCCGTGCTGCTGCAGCCGATCGACTTTGTCGCGCTCTGGCAGGCCCGCCGCAACCAGCAAGGCGCCGGTCCGGTCGTCGTCTGAACCGTAACGGCATGCACCCCGACGTGTCGGCCGGCCTGACTTGGGCGATGTGGCCGGGGCGATGTGGCCGGGGGGCTATATGCTGGGGTGACGGCGTCGGATGAGTGGGTGCCTCACTCCTGCTCAAACGCCTGCTCGGAAATCTCCGACCAGGCCGGGTCACCGCTGTCGGGCGTGAGCACGACGTGGTTCTGCCCCGGCACCGTCACCGGCTGTTTCAGCCGCCCCATCTGCGCCTCGGCGGTAAATCCGTTGCATGCCCGGCTCCATAGCTCGCCGATAGCGAACTCCGGATGGTAGGTGCCATTCGGGACGCCGCCGACCTCCGTATGGCTGCCGGGACCGAGGAAGACAGACAGCGCGACCGCGCCCGCCGGGTCCCGCAGTTTGACCACCGCCGGCTGCGGCCCGTGGTTATCCAGGGTCAGTGTCCCGTTGCCCGAGGCCCGCTTTTCCAGCAGTTCGCCATCCTCGGGCGCCGGCCCGGCATTGTAGCCGCAATACGCCCGCCGAGCGGCGCGGACGTCGCCGGGTGCGGCGCGGTCGGCGGCGATGAAGCCGGTGATCCGGTCGGTGACCTGGACCTCTACCATGCCGTTCTGACGATCCAGCCGGAGGGCCTGCACACTGCTGAAGTTCGGCAGGTCGGCCATCCGCTGCATCACCTTGTGCGCCGGGTTCCACCGCCACAGCACCGCGGGTTCGGTGCCCGGCGTGATGTAGACGTTCGGTGTTCCGGCCAGGTGAACCGGGGCCGGGCCGTACAGCACCGCGCGGTGTGCGCTGGGCGACAGCGGCGCGATGCGGGGCGCGTTCGGCCGGATGCCTGCCTCGGCCTTTTTCGGTGGCGAACGCAGATGATCCACCGTTTCCAGCGTGCCGAAGCCCAGCACCGCGGCCATGCCAACCCATACCGCAACCGGCACACCCGACAACCCTGGCATGCGGAGTCGCCCGAGATCGCGCAGCGTGATTGCCGGCTTGCGGTGCGGGACCGCCGAAGCCGGTGCGTCCGCGGCATCATTCGCCCCGGCGGCTGTTGGCCCGGCGGCTGTTGCCCCAGCGGCTGTTGTCCCAGCGGCTGTTGCCCCAGCGGCCCTCGCCGTATCGGCTGTTGCCCCAGCGGGCCTTGGCCTATGGGCCTTTGCACCAGCAGCCGTTGCCGCTGCAGCCCTTGTCGCGGCAGTCTTTGCCTCGGCGGCTCTCGCCTCAGCGGCCCTTGCTGCGGCGACCTTCGCCTCGGCGGCCTTGCGGTCGTACGCAGCGCGCTGATCGGGATGCGACAGAACATCATAGGCCCGCTTCAGCCGGACGAAGGCCTCCGCGTTGCCGGTCCGCGGCACGTCCGGGTGCAGGATTCTGGCGCGCGCGCGGAACGCCGCAGCGATCTGCGGCTGCGCCGCCGCCGGCTCGATCCCAAGGCAGGCGTAATGGCCGTCCGGGTCGAGTGTTCGTGGGGGTGGCAGGGTCGGCATCAGATGCTAGGTCGCACGGCGGGCGGTGAGACGGCCAGGATCAAAGGAAACATCAGGTGTCGATAGCAGAAAGTCCGC
>DAICYU010000580.1 GCA_027311485.1 Acetobacteraceae bacterium | reverse complement strand
TTGAATGGCACCAGCCACGTCTTTTTTATCGACGCGGTGCTGCGGCGGACGCTGATTGAACTCGGCACGTTGGGGGTGCAGCGCGTTCTGGGCCATAGTGAGAAGGCGGTTGCCTACATGGCTGACGGGTATGCCCGCATTGCCGGTCGGCCGGGCATCTGTTTCGCTCAGGCGGTCGGTGCGGCGAACCTCGCATCCGGCTTGCAGGACGCCTATCTGGGCCGCTCGCCGGTGATTGCGATGACCGGGCATAAGCAGTCGCATATGCAGCACCGCAATGCATATCAGGAGATTCCGCACCAGCCGCTGTTCTCGCCGGTGACGAAGTTCTCGGCGCGGGTGGATCAGGCGGCGGACCTGCCGCGCCTGATGCGGCAGGCGTGGCGGGAGGCGATGACGGGAACGCCCCGGCCGGCGCATCTGGACCTGAACGGGCTCATGGGTGAAGTGATCGAAACCGGCATGGTGTCCGAACCGCCGGCCGCCGATCCGGCGTTCCAGTTGATGATGCCGCCACATCGCCCGGCCCCATCCGACGCCGACATCGAGCGGGCGGCGCATCGCATGGTGGCAGCGAAGCGCGTGGTCCTTGTCGCGGGCGAGGGCGCTACGGCATCTGCTGCCGGCAAGGAACTGCTGGTGCTGGGCGAACGCTTGTCAGCGCCGATCGCCACCTCATTGGGTGGCCGCGGGCTGATCCCGACCACGCACAGGCTGTCGATCGGATGCGCCGGCAACTATGCCGCACCGCCAACCAACCAGATCGTGCATGAGGCCGATCTGGTAGTTTTCGTCGGCTGCGATACCGGCGATCAGCTGACCCATACCTGGCGTATTCCGGCGATCAATACAGCCTGCGTACAGATCGACATCGATCCAACGGAACTCGGGCGTTCCTATCCGGACACGCTGGGGTTGATGGGTGATCCGAAGGCAACCCTGGCGAAGCTGATCGACGCGATCGGCCGGCCGGGCCGTGACAGCGCCTTTGCCGATCGCGCCGCCGCCATCGTGCGCGCCTGGCGGGAGCAACGGGCGGCCGCGCTGTCCAGCAACGCGACGCCGATCTGGCCCGATCGCCTATGTGCCGAGATTACCCGCGCCTTGCCCGCCGACGGCATCCTGGTTGCCGACACCGGCTACTCCGGTATCTGGAGCAGCTCGCTGATTGAGCTGAACGGCGAGGGGCAGACGTATCTGCGTGCCGCCGGTTCGCTTGGCTGGGCATTCCCGGCGGCTCTCGGTGCCAAGTGCGCCGCGCCAAAGCGAAAGGTGATCTGCTGGTCCGGCGACGGCGCGATCTACTATCACCTCACCGAGCTCGAAACCGCTCGGCGGCGCGGCATTGGCGTGGTGCTGGTCATCAACAACAACTCGGGCTTCGGGCAGGGCTGGCCCAATATCCAGCGGCAGCAGGGCAACAAGCCGGGCGATGTGGCGGAATTGGTGCGTTTCGGACCTACGAATTTCGCTGATGTGGCACGGGTGTTCGGTCTGCGTGGCATCCGCGTGGAGCGGCCCGACCAGATCGCCCCGGCGTTGCGGGACGCGATGGCATCGGACGAGACCGTGGTGGTGGACGTGGCAACGGATATCGACTGCCGGGCGCCGGAGCCCTGGCTGCCCGACGGCGTATAGGAGGGGATATAGCAAAATGGCGGATGTGGCGGTTGTCGGCGCCGGCCTGATGGGCCATGCGCTGGCGTTGGTTTTTGCACTTGGCGGGCATCAGGTGCGCCTGACCGACAACAATCCAGAAACACTGGAACGTGCACCCGGATTGATGACGACGGCGCTGGCCACTTTGGCTGAGGCCGGTGAGGTCGATGCGTCCTGGGACCGGCAGCGTCTATCGACTGCGGTCCGGTGCGTGCCATCCCTTGCTGATACCGTGAAGGGCGCGTCGGTGGTGATCGAGGCGGTGGTGGAGCGGCCCGACGTGAAGCGGACGCTTTACGGTCAACTGGAAACGCTGATGGCGCCGGACGCAATCCTGGCCAGCAACACCTCGAACCTGGATATCTTTCCGCTGGTCCCCGCCGGGCTGCAGGAACGCACGATCATCGCGCATTGGTACACGCCGCCTTATCTGTGTGACCTGGTCGATCTGTGCCCCGGCGCAAAGACAAAGCCACAGGCGATTGAGACGGTGCGCGATATGGTCAGGGCGATGGGCAAGGCGCCGGTCGTCTTCAAGCAGATGGTGCAGGGTTACGTTGCCAACCGCCTGCAGGCGGCGATGCAACTGGAGGTTTACCGGCTGCTGGATGAAGGGCTGGTGACACCGAAGGATATCGATGACTCGGTGCTGCATGGGTTGGCGCTGCGTATCCCGATCCTGGGGATCATGGCCAAGGCCGATTTTACCGGGCTGCTGCTGATGCAACAGGGCATGAAAAATCGCAGCTACACGCCGCCCGTACCGCGGGAGCGCAGCGAGACCTTGGACAAGCTGATCGAAGAAGGCCGCACCGGAGTCATGGCGGGGAAAGGCTATTTCGACTGGGGCGACCGTTCGCCGGAAGAGCTGTTCCGTGAGCGGGACCGAAAACTGCTGGCGCTGAAACAAGCGTTGCGGGCGATCGGCCCGATGGAGGGCAAATGATCCGCTACGATCTGACCGGCAAGACCGCCCTGGTGACCGGTGGCGCGTCCGGAATCGGGTTCGCCACGGCAAAGATGCTGGCTGGGTTCGGCTGCACTGTCGCCATCAACTTCCTGGCTGACGATCCACGCGGACCGGAGGCGGTCGACAAGCTGGTTTCGGCTGGCGGGAAGGCGATTATGGCGCCGGGCAGCGTCGGTGACGACGTGGATTGTGTTGCGATGGTGAACAAGGCGGTTGCGGATCTGGGGCGGCTGGACCTGTTGTTCGCCAATGCCGGCACGCCGGGAACGACGCGGCGCATCGCACCCCCCGAGCTGGACATGATCACCGAGGAGCTTTGGCAGACGCTGCTGCAGGTCAACCTCCTGGGCGTATTTCGCTGCGCCAAGGCGGCGGCG